>DASZDF010000283.1:0-8418 GCA_035942275.1 Solirubrobacteraceae bacterium
GGGCCGAGCAGATCGTGCTCGAGAACTGCGGCCACGTGCCGCAGGTCGAGCGTCCCGAGCAGGTCAACGGCCTGCTCGAGCGGTTCTTCGGGCGCGTCGACGCGCTGGGCGACGGCGAAGGACGCCACTCGCGGGCCGGCGCCGCCGCTCGCCGCGCCGCCTAACGGGTACGGTCCCGGACAACATGGCCGGGACGGAGACCACTGGCGCCTCCCGCAACGGGCACTCGCACGACCGCGAGGGCGTGCGCAGCGCGCTCGGCGGCGAGGACGAGCAGGCCGAGCGCGACGGCGCGGCGAGCCTGCCGGAGCGGCTGATCCGCGCGATCGGCTCTCAGGTCTCCAAGCGGATCCCGGAGGCGAACCTCGACGACCGCGACCCGGACTCCATCCGCGAGACGCTGCCGGGCCTGTGGCGGCTGGCGAGCCTGTACTTCCGCGGCGAGGTGCGGGGCCTCGGGAACATCCCCGAGAAGGGGCCGGTGCTGTTGGTCGGCAACCACTCCGGCGGCAACCTCACGGTCGACAGCGGCGTCTTCATGCTCGGCTTCAGCGCCTACTTCGGCGTCGAGCGCGAGATCTACTCCCTGGCCCACAACCTCGTCGTCTCGATGCCCGGGCTCGGCTTCCTGAAGAGGTGGGGCGTCGTCGCCGCGTCGCGCGACAACGCGCGCAAGGCGCTGGAGGACGAGAACGCGCTGCTCGTCTACCCCGGCGGCGACTACGAGGTCCACCGCCCGGTCTGGGAGCGCAACAAGGTCGACTTCGACGGGCGCAAGGGCTGGATCCGCACCGCGCTCGAGCACGACGTCCCGGTCGTGCCGGTCGTCGCCATCGGCGGTCAGGAGACCTCGCTCTTCCTCTCGCGGGGCGAGACCCTCGCCAAGCTGCTCATGCTCGACCGCGCGTTCCGCCTGAAGGTGCTCCCCATCTCGCTGGCGATCCCGTGGGGCCTCAACGTCGGCGACTTCCTCGGGCACGTCCCGCTTCCGGCGAAGATCACGATCGAGACGCTCCCGCCGATCCGCCTGCGCGAGGAGTTCGGCGAGCAGCCGGACCTCGACGAGGTCTACGACCACGTTCTGCGGCTCATGCAGGAGACGCTCGACGCGCTGGCCGCCGAGCGCCGCTACCCGGTCATCGGATGAGGGTCGGCGCGCGCATCCAGGTCTCGGCGCCGGCCGACGCGGTGTGGGCGTTCATCGCCGACCCCGCCCGCTACCTGCACTTCATGGCCGGCATCACGCGCTGGGAGGGCGAGTCCGACGACCCGACCGGCCTCGGCGCGCGCTACCGGATGCTCATGCGCGTCCGCTCGGCGGAGATCGGCGGCGTCGTCGAGGTCGTGGAGTGGGAGGCGCCGCGCGACATGGCGTGGGTGTCGGTGACCGGCATCGACCAGCGCGGGCGCTGGCGCCTGCGCGAGCGCGACTTCGGCCGCACCGACGTCGAGCTGCGCCTCAGCTACGGCGTCGCCGGCTCCGGCCTGCTCGGCTGGGCCGCCGAGCGCATCGCCGCCCCGACGGTCCGCGACCACCTGCGGCGCTCGCTGCAGCAGCTCAAGCGGCAGGTGGAGCATGAGCAGCTCCGTGCTGCGGCGGCTGCGCGCCGTGAGGCGAAGCAGCGAGCCGCGGCGGGCGACTGAGCGCCCACGTGAACGCCTGACGGCTCGTCGCGACCTCGCGCCCGCCGTCGTCGAGCAGCACGACCCGGGCACGCGCCCGCACCCGTCGCTCGAGCGTCAGCGTCGTGCGGCCCGCGCGGTCGAGCGTCGCCTTCGTCGCGCGCCGCCACGCGAAGCGCTCGCGCGACCAGAGCTGGAGCACGACGGTGGCGCCGGGGCGCGGCGGCGTGGTCGTGACACGGAGCGTCGTGAATCGCCGGCCGTACCGGGCGAGCAGGCCGACGTCGACGCGGTCGACGACGTCGAGGCGCAGCGGCGGGCTCTCGCCGGCGCGGTACGTGCCGGACTGCGGCGGCGCCTCGTAGCGGAAGGTCCCGTCGGGCGCGGTGGGGACCGTCGCGACCGGCGCGCCGTCGCGCTCGAGCGCCACGAACGGCGTCCCCGCGGGCGCGCGACCGCTCAGGACGAGCGGCTCGCCGCGCGTCGGCAGCGTCGCCGGCGCGGTCAGGAGGACGGGGACGACGTCGACGACGCCGCCCATCGACGGGTGCAGCACGCAGACGTACGGGACCCGCCCCGCCTGGTCGAACGTGCGCCCGATCTCCTCGCCCGGGTCGACGCGGGCGCCGGCGACGTCGTGCGCCTCGCCGCTCGTGTTGTGCCACGTGACCGTGTCGCCGACGACCGCCTGCAGCTCGGCCGGCGCGAAGTAGCGGCCGGGGATCCCGACGTGGAGCGTCTCCGCCGAGGCGGTCGCCGGCGCGGTGAGCGCGAGGGCGAGCAGGACGGCCGCGCGCCTCATCGCGGCCCGACCCGGTACAGGCCGATCATCCCCCGCGCCATGTGGTCCTCGACGTGGCAGTGGTACAGCCATGTGCCGGGCGCCCGCTCGCGCCAGCGGACCCGGAAGCTCTCGGCCGGGCCGACCGTCCGCGTGTCCTCGGGGACGCCCGCCGGGGTCCTCCACCGGTGCCCGTGGACGTGGAAGGTGTGGTGGTCGCTGCCCATGCCGATGACGTCCCACTGGACGACGTCGCCGACCTTCGCCTTGTAGACGGGCGTGTTGCCGACGAACGCGCGCCCGCCGATCGTCTGCAACTCGGCCATCTCCGCGAAGACGACCAGGAACTCGTGGTCGGGCGCGCGCTCGCGCCGCCTGCGGATCGAGAGGGCGCCGTACATCCCGCCCGCGATCGAGGGCTCCATCGACCGCGAGTGGTCGTGGTACGGCCAGACGCCGACGCTGTCGCCGCGCGCGTGCAGCTCGTACGTGAACGTGCCGCCCGGCGGGACCCTCCCGCCGGCGCCGGAGAAGCCGGGGATGAACGAGCCGTCCGACGAGGGCCGGTAGTCGACGCCGTGGAAGTGCATCGAGTGCGGCTGGAGCCCCGTCGTGTCCATGTTGCGGAAGTGCACGCGCAGGCGGTCGCCGGCGCGGGCGCGGAGCAGCGGGCCGGGGATCGCGGGGCCGGGGAGCTGCTTCGCCCATCCCCTCGTGAACCGGCGGTAGGTGACGGTCGGGACGACCGTGCGGTCGACCTTGGTGCCGTGGATCCCGTCGAGCCCGTTCGGCACGACGGACCAGGTCGTCGGGACCGCTGCGACCCAGAAGTCGCGCGTGACGGCGCTCGCGCCCGCCGGGAGTCCGGCGGGCGCGAGGGTCGCTGCCACGACGAGTGCGGCCCTGAGGCGCAGCGCTTCTACTTCTTGACGTTGAGCGTCCCCTGCATCCACGGGTGGATCAGGCAGATGTACGAGAGGGCCGTGCCGGCCTTGGCCGTGACGTCGATCTTCTGCTTGGACTTCGGGCCGAAGAAGACCGAGTCCCCGTTCTGGTCGAAGCCGGTCTCGCCGACGTCGACGAGCGGCTTGCCCGGGGGCGCCTCCTCGTTCTCGGGGTCGACCTCGTGGGCCTGCATGAACTCGCCCATGAGCGGGCTGCGGAAGAACGCCTCCATCTGCTTCGCGTTGCGCGGTAGGGCGGACTTCCTGACCAGCGACAGCGTGTGCGGCGCCTCGGTCCTGTTGTCGATCGTGAGGCTGCTGCCGGTCTTCACGGCCTTCTTGAGCGGCGTGAAGCGCATGTTGTCGATGATCGCCTTGCCCGGCCTCATGATCGTGCCGCCCTTCACGACGAGCGTGCTGCCGCTCTGGGCGCCGGCGGGGCCGGCGAAGGCGGCCGAGGCGGCCACCGCGGCCGTGCCGATCAGGGCCATGGACTTCTTCGTGCGGGGGGACATCGGGGGAGTGGGACCTCCGGGTCGGATCACGGGACGCGCGACCCTAAACCGGGACCCCGTCGGATCGCGCCGGATTCCGGCCCGACTGGACGAACGTTCGAGCCGGAGGCGGGCAACTAGCATTCGCACCCGCATGCCGACGGCGCTGAGGATCCTGGTGGTCGACGACGAGGCGGACCTCCGGGAGCTGCTGAAGCGGTCGTTCGCGCGCGAGGGACACGAGGTCGTCGCCGTCCCCGACGGCCACGAGGCGCTCGAGCACGCGGCGCGCGACGGCTTCGACGTCGTGCTGCTCGACGTCGCGCTGGGCCCGGGGCCGTCGGGCTACGACGTCGCGCGCGAGCTGCGCTCCCAGCGCAACGTCGTCCCGATCATCATGCTCACCGCGCTCGACAGCGAGGCCGACGCCGTGCAGGGCCTCGAGGCGGGCGCCGATGACTACGTCACGAAGCCGTTCGGCCTCGCCGAGCTGCGCAGCCGCATCCGCGCCGTCCTGCGGCGCGCCGGCGGGCGCGTGCTCGACGACGGATCCGTCGTGACCGTCGGGCCGGTGTCGATGGACCGGCGCAAGCGCGCGGTGACCGTGGGTGGCGAGCCGGTACGGCTGACGTTCAGCGAGTTCGAGCTGCTCGCCTGCCTGCTCTCGTCTCCCGGGCGGCTCTACAACCGCCAGGAGCTGCTGCGCGCGATCTGGGGCGACAGCGCCTACCGCGACCCGCGCGCGATCGACGTCCACATCCGCCACCTGCGCGAGAAGCTCGAGGAGCGCCCGGAGGAGCCGGAGCTCATCGTCACCGTGCGCGGCGCGGGCTACCGGTTCCAGGCGCCGTAGGAGGAGAGGATGCGCCGGCCGTACGGTCTCCGCCCCCGCCTCCTCGCCGCCCTCGTGCTGACCGCGGCGGTGACGCTCCTCGTGGCGGCGCTGGCGCTGTTCGGCCCGCTCCAGGACCGCCTGCGCCGCGACCAGGCGCGCAACCTCGAGAACGCCGTCCTCGCAGCGCGCACGGGCGTCCAGGAGCAGTTCCCGCGCAGGAACTTCACCGCCGCGTACGACCTGTCGCGCAGCACCGGCGCCCGCGTGAACCTCTACGACGCGACGGGCGGCGAGAAGTACGACAGCCAGACGGGCCCCTTCGGCCCGACGCGCGAGGTGTGGCGCGTGCTGATCACCGAGCGGGCCGAGCAGGCGCGTGAGGAGGACGAGGTCCGCGTGGCCGTCCCGCTCCTCGACGGCCGCCGCGACCTGCGCGGCGTCCTGCTCGCGACGCGGCGCCTGACGAACGTCGGGGAGACGGTCGACCAGGTGCGCGCCGCGTTCCTCACGGCGGCGCTCGTCGGGCTGATCGTCGCGCTCGTGCTCGGCGGCGGGCTCTCGTCCGCGCTGCTGCGCCGGCTCGAGCGTCTGCGCGAGTCCGCGATCCTCACGAGCACCGGGCTCGGCGCGCCGCCGCCCGCCGACGACGCGCGCGACGAGGTCGGCGACCTGGCGCGGGCGCTGGCGGCGATGCACGCCTCGCTGCGCCGCCAGGAGGACGCGAGGCGCGCGTTCGTCGCGACCGCCTCACACGAGTTGCGCACGCCGCTGACGCTGCTGCAGGGGATGCTCGAGCTGCTCGACGAGGACCTGCGCGAGGGGCGCGTCGACCTCGACGACGCGCACACGCAGATCGCGGGCGCGCCGCGGCAGCTGCGGCGCCTCGAGCACCTCGCGTCCGACCTCCTCGACCTCTCCCGGCTCGACGCCGAGGCGCCGCTGCGCTCCGAGCCCGTCGAGCTCGGCGAGCTGACGCGGGCAGTCGCCGCCGAGTTCGACCTGCGCGCGGCCGAGCGTGGGCTGAGCATCGAGGTGGTGCCGCCGATCGCGCCGTGCTGGGCGCAGGGCGACCCGGGCGCGGTCGCCCGCATCGTCCGCATCCTGCTCGACAACGCCCTGCGCTTCGCGCCGCCCGACGTCCCCGTGCGGGTCGGCGCCGCCTACCACGGCGAGCGGGCGACGGTGGAGGTCGCCGACGCCGGGCCGGGGGTCCCGCAGGAGGAGGGCGAGCTGATCTTCGAGCGCTTCCAGCGCGGCAGCTCGACCGGCGGCGAGGAGGGCTTCGGCCTCGGCCTCGCGATCGGGCGCGAGCTGGCGCGCCGGCTCGGCGGCGACCTGCGGCTGGCCGACGACGACGGGGCGCCCGGGGCGCGCTTCGTGCTCAGCCTGCCGATCGAGCTGCCGGCCGGCTCGCGCACCGAGGAGCGCGAGCCCGCCCGCTCCGTCTGACCGCTACGCCGCCTCGCTGAGCTCGCGCTCGCCCGCGGCGGCCTTGAGCTCCGCCTCGAGCGCCGGCGTCGTCGGGACCTTCTTGTACGGCTGCTGCGCGTCCGCGTCGGTCTCCTCCTCGTGGTACGCGCTCTCGACGTTCACGGCCCAGATGTCGTGGTCCGCGCCCGCGATGAGGTTGTCCACGGCGCGCATGGCGCTGAGCATGGAGTGATCCGAGTTGTTGTAGCGGTGCAGCCCGTTGCGCCCGACCTGCACGAGGCCCTGGATCGGGTCGAGCCAGGCGCGGATCCTCTCGACGCGCTCGGCGTACTCGGCGTCGTACATCGGGTACGCGAGCGGCACGCGGACGACGTGGCCGCGGCGGACCTTGTCGGGCGTCGCGAGGCCGAGCTGGTGCAGCTCCTTCGTCGCGAGCCGGACGAGGTCCTCGTCGCTCATCGTCCACAGGTCGTCGCCGCGGAAGCAGAAGTACTCGAGGCCGACGCAGGCGGTGTCCGGGTCGGGGACCATCCACGGGCTCCACGAGCGGTAGTTCTGGATGCGCCCGACGCGCACGCCCGCCTCGTGGATGTAGATCCAGTTGTCGGGGAAGAGGTCCTCGCCGTCGAGGACGAGCGCGACGGTGAGGAAGTCGCGGTAGCGCAGGCCCTGGCCGGCGTCGCGGACCTCGGCCGGCGCGGCCGGGTCGGCGATGCGCACGGTGTCGCGCAGCGGCAGCGAGCTGACGACGGCGCGCGGGCGGATGAGCTCGCCGCCGGCGTGGATCGCCCGCACCTTGTGGCCGTCGAGCTCGATGCGCTCGACCGGCGTGCTCAGCCGGACCTCGCCGCCCATCTCCTCGATGCGGGTCGTCATCTGCTCCCACATCTGGCCCGGGCCGTAGCGCGGGTACTGGAAGGCGTCGATCAACGACTTGATCTTGTTGCCCTTGTTCCCGAAGAACGCGGCCTTCGCGGCGCTGAAGAACGAGAGGCCCTTGATGCGCTGGGCCGCCCACTCGGCGCGGATCTCCGTGGTCGGGACGCCCCACACCTTCTCGGTGTAGGACTTGAAGAAGTGGTTGTAGAGCCGCTTGCCGAAGCGGTTGGAGACCCACTGCTCGAAGTTGTCCTCCCTGCCCTTGGGCTTGACCTGGGCCCAGAGGTAGGAGAGACCCGAGAGCGTGAGCTCGATCGGGCCGAGCTTCTTGATGACGTCGGTGCCCTTGAGCGGGTAGTCGAGGTACTTCCCGTTCCAGAAGATGCGGGACATGCGCGGCCGCATGAGGAACTCGTCGCCCATGATCTCGAGCCAGAGGTCGTTGACCTCCTTGCTCTTCGTGAAGAAGCGGTGGCCGCCGAGGTCGAAGCGGTAGCCGTCGGCGTCGACGACGGTCTTCGCCAGGCCACCGACCTGCTCGTCGGCCTCGAAGACGATCACGCGCCGGCCGGACTTGGCCAGCAGGTAGCCCGCGGTGAGGCCCGCGGGTCCGCCCCCGATGACGACGTAGGGCTTGGGGTCACGTCCGGCGTCGGCCGCGGCGACGTCGCCGGGCAGCGCGGGGAACTCAGCGGTCGTTGCCATGGCCCCCAGCCTGCCCAAAGATCCGGGAAATCCGGTCTGCGCTAACCGTTCCTAACGTTGGCTAACGCGCCGGGCGTCAGAAGCCGAGCGGGACGCGCTCGCGCCACGTGCGCCCGTCGCCGAAGTGCGCGGTGATGATCGCGTCGCCCGCGACGAAGTCGCCGTCGTAGACCGCCAGGATGGCGCGCCCGACCGGCGACGGGACGAGCGTCCGCACGTCGCGCGGCGTCCGCAGCGTGACGCGCACCACGTCCGGGTGGCACTGCCCGCGGATCGCCATCCGGCCCGCCTGCAGGCGCCGCTCGATCCGCGCCCGGCGCAGGAACGCGTCGCCCTCGTAGTCGTCGACGCTGCTGTAGCTCGAGCCGATGTCGCACGCGCGCTCCCGGGTCGGGGCGGTCGACAGCGGCCGGCACGAGTCGCCCGTCAACCCCGTCGCGTCGAAGAGCGCGAGCCGCAGGTCGACGCCGCCGACGCGGTCGCCGACGACCCGACCCTCGGAGCCGACGCACGGCACGCCCTCCCGCGTCCGCGCGACGGGCACCCCGTAGCCGGGCCCGCCGGCCGGGTCCGGGGCGCGCGCCTCGACGGCCTCGGTGCCGGGGATGGCGGTGGGGAACGGGTGCCGCCGGATGATCTCGGGCGGGAGCCGCGGGCCGGACCCGAAGCGGACCGTCTCGTCGCGGGCCTCGACACGGGCGCCGCCCGCCTGGCGCGCGTCCGGGC
>DASZDF010000284.1:0-1979 GCA_035942275.1 Solirubrobacteraceae bacterium
CGGCACGGTGAGCACCCACGCCAGCGCGATGTTCCCAGCGACGCCCCAGCGCACGGCGGAGAGCCGCCGCGCCGCGCCCGCGCCCATCACCGCGCCGGAGATCGTGTGCGTCGTCGACAGCGGGAAGCCGAGGTGCGTCGCGGTGAGGATCACGGCCGCGCCGCCGCCCTGCGCCGAGAAGCCCTGCGCCGGGTCCATCTTGATGATGCGGCTGCCCATCGTCTTCTTGATCCGCCAGCCGCCGGAGTAGGTGCCGAGGGCGATCGCGGTCGCGGCGCTCACGATGACCCAGAACGGCGGGTCCGCGCCCGCCTCGAGCTGGCCGTTCGCGACCAGGGCCAGCGCGATGATCCCCATCGTCTTCTGCGCGTCGTTCGTCCCGTGGGCGAGCGAGAACAGCGAGCCGGACACGATCTGCCCGAGGCGGTAGCCGCGGTTCACCGGCCCCGGCCGCAGCCGGCCGACGATGCGGTAGGCGACGAGGATCGCCATCGCCGCCGCCGCGAACGCGAGGATCGGCGCGACGAGCGCCGGGATCAGCACCTTCTCGATCAGCCCGTCGCCGAGCACGACGTCCGGCCCCTCGGCCACGAACGCGGCGCCGGCCACGCCGCCGATCAGCGCGTGCGACGAGCTCGACGGCAGCCCGAAGTACCACGTGATCAGGTTCCAGGCGATCGCGCCGATGAGTCCCGCGAAGACGATCATCTCGTTGATCGCCTCGGCCTCGACGATGCCGCTCGCGATCGTCGCGGCGACCTCGAGCGAGATGAACGCGCCCGCGAAGTTCAGGACCGCCGCCAGCGCGACCGCCGCCCGCGGCGACATCGCGCGCGTCGAGACCGTCGTGGCCACCGCGTTGGCGGTGTCGTGGAAGCCGTTGGTGAAGTCGAACGCGAGGGCCGTCGCGACGACGATGACCAGGATGACGTCGGAGCCCACGGCGGCGGACTTCTACGAGTTCTTGATCACGATCGCCTCGAGGACGTCCGCGACATGCTCCGTCGCGTCGATCGCCCCCTCGAGTCGCTCGAAGATGTCCTTCCAGCGGATGACGACCATCGGGTCGACACCCCGCTCGAACAGGGACGCCATCGCCTCGCGCACGGCGCGGTCGCCGTCGTTCTCGAGGCGGTGGATGTCCACGGTGAAGTGCTTGATGTCCTCGAACCCGCGCATGCGCGGCATCGCGGCGGCGACCTGGCGGCAGGCGTCGCGCAGGATCCGCGACAGCAGCTGCGCCTGCTCCATCGGCGCCTCGATCTTGTAGAGGATGAGGTAGTCGGCGCACTCCTCGGTCAGGTCGACCACGTCGTCGAGGGCCGAGGCCAGGAGGATGATGTCCTCGCGGTCGATCGGCGTCACGAACGTCTGGTTGAGCCGGCTGAAGATGTCGTGCGTGATCCGGTCGCCCTCCTGCTCGGCGAGCAGGATGTCGCGGGCCAGCGACGCCTTCTCCGGAAAGGAGGAGAGCATCTCCTCGAGCATCTCGCCCGCGCGGGCGACGTTCTTCGCCGCCTCCTCGAAGAGGTCGAAGAACTCGCGGTCCTTGGGGACGAAGACCTGGGACAGGCGCGCCATGCGGCGGCGAGTCTAGGTCATAAGGGCGCGAAGGCCGGTGCCCGCGCCCCGCTCTTTGCGGGAACGCCCCCGAGCCGGGCGGGGCGAGCAGCGCCGCGAGCCTCCCGCACGCGAGAATCGCCCCGCCGTGGAAGCCTCCGTCGCCCCAACGCCCTCCCGCGGCCGCGCCTGGTCGCTGCTCGTGGGCGGGGACCTGCTGTACCGCCTGCTGGCCGCCGGGTTCTGGGTGGTGCTCGCGCGCGCGCTCGACACGCCGTCGCTCGCGGACGTCGCGCTCGCGACCGCGCTCTCGGTGCCCGCGCTCATCGTTCTCGATGGCGGGCTCGCGCAGTACCTGGTCCGTGAGGCCGGCGCCGACGAGCACGGCCGCGTGCCGTACGCCCTGCGCGTCCCCCTCC
>DASZDF010000285.1:0-1741 GCA_035942275.1 Solirubrobacteraceae bacterium
CTCGGTCGGCCTCGAGGCCCTGATCCAGTCGATCGACCGCTACGACCCGGCCAAGGGCGCGTCGCTCGAGCAGTACGCGTGGACGCGCGTCCATGGCGCGGTCCTCGACGAGCTGCGCCGTCAGGACTGGGCGCCGCGCTCGGTCCGCCGCTGGGAGCGCGACATCGAGAAGGCCGTCGAGGAGTTCACCGCGCTGCACCAGCGCCGCCCGTCCCGTGAGGAGCTCGCCGAGGCGCTCTGCATCGACGTCGAGGAGCTTCGCCGCCACCGCAGCGACATCGCCCAGTCCGACATCACGTCCCTCAACGCGGTCGTCCTCACCGACGACTCGTCGTCGTCCCACATCGAGCAGGTCGACACGATCGCCTCACCCGACGAGCGCCTCGAGCCCGAGCACGCCGCCGGCCGCACGATGGCCAAGGAGCGCTTCCGCGACGCCTTCAGCCAGCTCCCCGCGCGCGAGCGCGAGATCGCCGTCCTGCTCTACGTCAAGAACCTGACGCTGGCCGAGATCGGCGAGGTGCTCGGCGTGTCCGAGAGCCGCGTCTGCCAGATCCACGGGCAGACGAAGAAGAAGCTACGCGCCGCCCTCGACGAGGACGCCGCCCTGTTCCACCTGGTTGCCTAGCGGTGCGACTTCGACCGGGATGCCGTTCAGGACGGCCGTGCCGGTCAGTGGCTCGAGCAGCTGCTCGTCGGCGAGCACGTTGGAGTTCGCGTGCTCCCACCCATGGGGGATCGAGACGACGCCCGGCATGAGGTCCTCGGTGACCTCCGCGGGGATCTGAATCTCCCCCGTCCGCGAGCGGACCACCACGGTCGCACCGTCCTCGATGCCCAGGCGCGCGGCGTCCGCCGGGTTCACGAGCGCCGTGCACCGGTTCGGGCCGGTCGCGAGCGGGCCGAGCGCGTTCATCCACGAGTTGTTGGAGCGCAGGTGGCGGCGGCCGATGAGGACCATGCCGCCGTTGCGCTCCACCGCGAGCGACGCGTGCAGGCGCTCGACGTCGGCGACGATCGGCTCGGGCGCGAGCTCGACCTTGCCGCTCGCCGTGCGCAGCACCTCGGGCAGGCGCGGCTCCAGCGGGCCGAGGTCGACGCCGTGCGGCGCGGCCTCGAGGTCCGCCAGCGAGATCCCGTAGGCGCCGCCGCGCAGCATCATGTCGAGGATCCGCTCCGGCCCCCGCCGCGCGGGATCCGGCTCCACGCCGGCGCGCCCCGCGGCGTCCGCCGCGATGAGGTCGTCGAGCGCGTCGACGTCGGCGTCCGCCCCCGCGCCGCCGGCGATCGCCGCCAGGCGCAGCAGCGTCTCCCACTCGTCCGGCATCCCCGCCGGGCGCTCGAGCACCGGCGGCGAGTAGTTCGCCACGTTGCGGATCGACAGGCTGTAGAAGGCGAGGTCGTAGTGCGAGCGCTCGAGGTGCGACGGCGCGGGGAGGATCACGTCGGCCCGTCGCGTCGTCTCGTTGAGGTACACGTCGACGCTCACCATGAAGTCGAGCGAGTCGAACGCGGCGGCCAGCCGGTCGGAGTTCGGCGTCGACACGACGGGGTTGCCGGCGAGCGTGAAGAGCGCCCGGATCTGGCCGTCGCCCGGCGGCTCGATCTCCTCGGCCAGGCACGCGACCGGGAGCTCGCCGAAGATCTCGCCGGCGCCGCGGACGCGGCTCGTCCAGCGCCCGAAGCGCGCGCCGCGGCCGCTGCCGGTCCCGCGCTTCGACGTCGCGGGCAGCGGCCACAT
>DASZDF010000286.1:0-3656 GCA_035942275.1 Solirubrobacteraceae bacterium
GGCGCAGCGGGAATCACCGGGCCGGAGTCGCGATCGGTGTCAGCGCCCGAGGCTCTTGCTTCGACGGAGGGTGCACGGTCCTCTCTAGTCTCCGCTGGCGTGCGCCAGCCCCGGAGCGTCTACCGGCGCCGGCAGGTGACCGCCCTCGCGGGTCTGCTCGTGCTCATCGCGTTCGTCGCGATCGCCTTCGGCGGTGGTGGCGGCGACGACGGCGGATCGGAGGGTGACGGCGCGGCGGCGGCCGAGCGGAAGGCGGTGGAGCTGCCCCGCGGCGGGCGCAGGATCTTCCCGGACCGCCGGGTCGTCGGGTTCTACGGCGCGCCGCAGGACGACGAGCTCGGCGTGCTCGGCATCGGCTCCCCGGCGCAGGCCGCGCGCAAGCTCGAACGGCAGGCGAAGCCGTACGCGCGCAAGACCCGCCCGGTCCTCCCCATGCTCGAGCTGATCGCGGTCATCGCCGCGAACGCGCCCGGGCCGGACGGGATGTGGCGCAACCGCCAGGAGCCGGCGGTCATCGACCGCTACCTGCGCGCCGCGCGGAGGGCGAAGGCGCTGCTCGTGCTCGACATCCAGCCCGGCCACTCCGACTTCCTCGTCGAGGCGCGCGAGCTCGAGCGGTGGCTGCGCGAGCCGGACGTCGGCCTGGCCCTCGATCCCGAGTGGCAGACGCCGGGCGTCGCGCCGGGGACGGAGATCGGGTCGGCGACCTCCCAGCAGGTGAACGCCGTGAGCGCGTGGCTGGCGAACATAGTCCGCGAGGAGAACCTCCCCGAGAAGCTCTTCGTCGTCCACCAGTTCACGGAGGACATGATCGTCGACAAGGAGCGCGTCAAGCAGCGGCCGGGGCTCGCGATCACGATGAACGTCGACGGCTTCGGCGACCGGCCGAACAAGATCTCGAAGTACGAGCAGTTCACGTCGGAGGCCGTGCGCTTCCACGACGGGTTCAAGCTCTTCTACAAGGAGGACGTGAACCTGATGACGCCGGGAGCGGTGCTCGACCTCAAGCCGCCGCCGGACCTCGTCATCTACGAGTGAGCTCGCCGTAGCGCTCGTGCGGGTCGCCGCCGGCGGCGCCCTGGAGGTACTCGAGGAGGCGGTTCGCGGCGAGCCACGGCGGGGCGTCCGCGTTCGCCGTGGCGGCATGGCTGCTCCACTCCCAGTCCTCGGGCTCGCGGCAATGACCGGCGGCGACCGGGTTGCGCGCGATGTAGGCGGCGGTCATCCACAGCTGCGCGTCGTCCTCGATGCGGACGGCGCCGTAGCGGCCCTGGAAGAGGTGCCCGACGCGGCGGTGGCGGCGGTTGAAGCGGCGCGCGTAGGCGCCGTGGAGCCAGTGCATGCCGACCGCCAGATCGGGCTGCGGGGTCTCGACGAGCAGGTGCACGTGGTTCGGCATGAGGCAGTAGGCGAGGCAGAGCCAAGCGCGCTTCAGCACGACGTGCTCGATATGCCGGAGATACGCGCGGCGGTCGAGATCGTCCAGGAAGATCGACTGGCGGTTGTTGCCGCGCGCGTACACGTGGTAGACGCCGCCGGCGACCAGCTCCCGAGGCTTGCGAGGCACAGCTCCACTAGGAGCCCGCGGGACCAGATCCACCCCACCCGGTGCCAGGCACGTTCACATTGCGGTGCCAGGCACGTTCACATTGCGGTGCCAGGCACGTTCATATTGCGGTGCCAGGCACGTTCATATTGCGGATCAGGCCGCGCGCACGAGCGCGCGCTCGCCGAGCCGCGAGTGCAGCACCACGTGCGGCTCCGCGCGGTCGTAGCGGATGATCGTCGCGTCGCAGTCGGCGAGCAGCCGCGCCGCGCACCCCTCGATCGGCACGCCCTCGGGCGCCAGCACGACCACCGGCACCCCGCGCGTCGCCGCGATCGCGACCTCGAGCGGGATGTCGCGGTCGGGCCGCACGAGGTCGCACACCACGACCGCGGCCTCGGCGACGCCGTCGAGCCGGTCGGGGTGGATCCCGACCTCCTCCCCCGGCTCCGAGACGACGGTGCGGTAGCCGAACTCGGAGAGGACGGCGGCGATGCGCTGGTCGCGGCGGCGCCGGGTCGTCCCCTCCCCGAGCGACGCGACGTAGGCGAGCGGGGCGGTGGCGGCGATGACGGAGAGGACCATGCCAGAGGGATCCCCGCCCGGCACGACCGAGCGACGAAACGTGGACGGGTGATCGATACTCCGCGCATGGACACGAGGACCGAGAGCGAACTGGCCGGCGCCCGCGGCCGCATCGTCGTGCACGAGTGGCGCGCCGCCGACCCGCGGTTCGTCGTCCTGCTGGCCCACGGCTACGGCGAGCACGCCGGCCGCTACGACCACGTCGCGCGCAGGCTCGTCGCCGAGGGCGCGGCCGTGTACGCGCCCGACCACTTCGGCCACGGGAGGTCCGAGGGCGAGCGCGTGCACGTCGACGACGGCGAGGACTTCAGCGCCGACCTGCACCGCGTCGCCGAGCGCGCCCGCGCCGAGCACCCAGGCCTGCCGGTCGTGCTGCTCGGCCACTCGATGGGCGGCCTGATCGCGACGCGCTACGCGCAGAGGCACCCGGGCGAGCTCGACGCGCTCGTGCTCTCCGGCCCGGCGATCGGCGGCAGCCCGGAGCTCGAGATGCTGCTCACGCTCGACCCGATCCCGGACGTCCCGATCGACCCGGCGATCCTCTCCCGCGACGCCTCGGTCGGCCAGGCGTACGCCGACGACCCGCTGGTCTGGCACGGCCCGTTCAAGCGCGCGACGCTCCAGGCGCTCGTCACCGCCGTGCGCGCGGTCGCGGACGGCCCGCCGCTCGGCGACCTCCCCACGCTGTGGATCCACGGCGAGGAGGACCAGCTGATCCCGCTCGCGGCGACCCGCGACGCGATCGAGCGCATCCGCGGCGGGCGCCTCGAGGAGAAGGTCTACCCCGGCGCGCGGCACGAGGTCTTCAACGAGACGAACAAGGACGAGGTCCTCGACGACGTCGTGGCGTTCATCCATCGGACCCTCGGCGGGTAGGACGCGCTCATGCCGACGCGCACGCTGCCCCCGAACGTCGCGCCCGGCTCGTTCAGCATCCCGCGCCGCAACGAGGACGGGTTCGACGAGCTGTGCCACCTCGTCGAGGAGGACCCGGACACCGCGCTGTGCGGCCAGGACGTCACCGGCTACCCGTGGAACCCGCCCTGGCCGCTGTGCGAAGCGTGCCTCGCGATCTCGGAGGGGCGCCAGAACTAGCGCGCTCCGCTACTTTGCGGAGCGTGAAGAAGACGGCCCTCGCGCTCTGCGCCGTTCTCCTCGCGCTGCCCGCGGGCGCCGACGCCGCGCCGCGCACGCCGAAGAAGCCGCGCCTGTTCGTGACGTCGCTGATCGCGCCGTCGGGACGCATGCTCGACCCCGCGCGGCCGTTCACGATCACCGGCCGCATCGCCAACCGCAGCCGGCGCACGAGCCGCGCGTTCGTCGCCTTCACGCTGCGTACCACCCGCGCGCGTACCGGCAACGCGTACCGCGTCGGCGCGCAGAGCGCCTTCCGCGTCCGCCGGCGCAGCGCCCGCCGCTTCCGCGTGCGCGCGCAGCTTCCCGCCGGCTTCCCGGTCCGCGGCCGCCCGCTGTACCTGACCGCGTGCGTCCGCCGCGCGCGGCTCGCCCGCCCGCGCTGCCGCAC
>DASZDF010000287.1:0-8340 GCA_035942275.1 Solirubrobacteraceae bacterium
GGTGCGCGAGCTGCTGCACGTCGACGCGGAGCGGATGACGCCGAACGAGCTCATCCGGGCGATCCTGCGCGCGCCGGTCGACCTCCTGTGGAACGGCGGGATCGGCACGTACGTGCGCGCGTCGTCGGAGACCGACGCCGACGTCGGCGACAAGGCGACCGACGCGGTGCGGGTGTCGGCGCCGGAGCTCGAGTGCCGTGTCGTGGGCGAGGGCGGCAACCTCGGCCTGACGCAGCGCGCGCGGATCGAGTACGCGCTCGGCGGCGGCGGCATCAACACCGACGCGATCGACAACGCGGGCGGCGTCAACTGCTCGGACCGCGAGGTCAACGTCAAGATCCTGCTCGGCTCGGTTGTGGCGGCGGGCGACATGACCGTCAAGCAGCGCGACCGGCTGCTCGCCGAGATGACCGAGGAGGTCGCCGACCTCGTCCTGCGCAACAACGACCGGCAGGCCGAGGCGCTGAGCCTCGCGGCGTCGCAGTCGCCGCTGATGCTCGACGTGCACGACCGCTTCATCCGCCATCTCGAGCACGTCGCGCGGCTCGACCGCGAGCTCGAGGCGCTGCCGGACGCCGAGGCCGTCGAGGAGCGCCGCGCGGCGGGGAAGGGTCTCACCCGCCCCGAGCTCGCCGTGCTCCTCGCCTACAGCAAGATCACCGTGTACGCGGCGCTGCTCGACTCCGACCTGCCCGAGGACCCGCATCTCTCGACCGACCTCGCCCGCTACTTCCCCTCCCCCCTGCCCGACCGCTTCGCCGCGGCGATGGAGGGCCACCGGCTGCGGCGCGAGATCATCGCGACGCACGTGACCAACAGCATGGTCGACCGCGCCGGCACGACGTTCGCGTTCCGGATGCAGGAGGAGACGGGCGCGCCGGCCGCGGACATCGCCCGCGCGTACGCGGTCGCGCGCGAGGTGTTCGCGATGGTCGCGTTCTGGCGCGACGTCGAGGCCCTCGACAATCGCGTCGCGGCGGCGACCCAGACCGAGATGCTGCTCGACGCGCGCAGGCTCATCGAGCGCGCGACGCGCTGGCTGCTGCGCAACCGCCGCCGCCCGCTCGACATCGCCGCGACGATCGCCGACTTCGCCGTGGGCGCGCGCGAGCTGGGCGACGCGCTGCCCGGGATCCTCGTCGACGCCGACCGCGAGGCGTGGGAGGCGCGCGTGGCCGAGCTGGAGGCGGCGGGCGTGCCGGAGGCGCTCGCGGCGCGGTCGGCGAGCCTCGACGCGCTGCTGGCCGCGCTCGACGTCGTCGAGGTCGCCGCCGCGGCGGGGCGCTCGATCGACGAGGTCGCGGAGCTGCACTTCCGCCTCGGTGCGCGGCTGCGCCTGCACTGGCTGCGCGACCAGATCGCCGCGCTGCCCCGCGACGACCGCTGGCAGGCGATGGCCCGCGCCGCGCTGCGCGACGACCTCTTCACGCTGCACCGCGAGCTCACCGACGACGTGCTGCGCGAGAGCCCGACCCGCGGCACGACGGACGAGCGCCTCGAGGCGTGGATGGAGGGCAACCGAGGGACGCTCGACCGCTCCCTCGGCATCCTCGACGACATCCGCGCCGGCGGCTCCTACGACCTGACGACGCTCCCCGTGGCCCTTCGCGAGATCCGCGCGCTGATCCACGACACGTCGCCGGTCGCCGACGACGCCGCCTGACGCGTCAGCGGTTCAGCTTCGTCCGCAGCCGCGTGACGGCGTTGAACCCGGCGACCATGGAGCGGTCCAGCGCGGAGTCGCGCGGCGGGAGCATGCCGATCTGGCGGGCGAACTCGGCGCCGTCGTAGTAGATCGTGTTCGTGAGCACGCGGCCGTCCTCGTCGAGCTGGAAGACGTCGCAGCCGCGCAGGTCGAGCCTCTTGCCCGCGGGCGGCTCGATCCCCTGGAACGGCTTGCCGTTCGTGGTGCCCGTGAAGTGCCACTGGAGGACGGCGTGCCGCGTCGTGTCGTCGGCGACGATGTGCTCGATGCGCATCTCGATGTCGGGGACCGCGTCGAACAGCTCGCGGAAGAACGCCGTGAGCTCGGTGGCGCCGCGCGCCGTGAGGCCGAGCGCGAGGAACTCGTCCGTCGAGTCGTCCGACCACCACTCGCTCGCCTTCGAGAGGTCCTTGTCGACGAAGACCTCGGCCCAGACCTTGCGGACCCGCTCCTCGGTCGCCGACCGCTGACCCTGCTGCTCCTGCGTCGTCGCGCTCATGGGGTCAGCGTACGCGCTGTAGCGTCCCGCGGATGGACGACGAGCAGCACAAGGT
This sequence comes from Solirubrobacteraceae bacterium, assembly GCA_035942275.1. Classification (GTDB taxonomy): domain Bacteria; phylum Actinomycetota; class Thermoleophilia; order Solirubrobacterales; family Solirubrobacteraceae; genus CADCVT01. Next base: position 2,260 of record DASZDF010000287.1, read on the forward strand.
GCTCCTCGCCGAGGCCGTCGCGCGGGAGGCCGAGGCGCACCGCGCCCTGCTCGCCGGCGACCACGTCCGCGCGCGCGACGAGCTGCGCGCCGCGTCCGACCGCTACCGCGCGTCGTGGGACGCCGCTCCGCCCGACGCCTTCGGCCGGCTCGTCGGGATGGTCAAGGCGGCGGTGCTCGCCGGGGAGGCGACGACCGCCGCGCGGTTCGTCCGCTCGGCCGTCGGCGACGAGCCGTCCTCGCCCACGTCCGGCTACGCGCTGGCGATCGCGGCCCTGGTCGAGGGCGACGACGCGGTCGCCGCCCGCGCCGCCGAGGCGATGCGCGCTGGCTCCGAGCCCTTCCAACGCGCGGCGGACGCGATCGCGGCCCTCGCGGCCGGCGACGGATCCGCGTACGCCCGCGCCGTCGAGGCGATCGTCGCCGACTTCGCGGCGCGGGAGTCCCACCTGACCGGCGTCCCGATCGCCGACACGGCGCTGATGCTGGAGCGCCTCGCGGGCGCCCGCGGCCTCGCTGCCGGCACGACGTCGCCGCTGCTGCCGGCGTCGTGAGCGACGAGGTCGAGATCCGCGGCGAGACGATCCGCCTCGGCCAGCTGCTCAAGGTCGTGGGCGTCGTCGACTCGGGCGCCGAGGCGAAGGCGCTGCTCGCCGAGGAGGCCGTCGAGGTCAACGGCGAGCGCGAGGCGCGGCGCGGCCGCCAGATCCGCCCCGGCGACGTCGTCGTCGTGCGCGGCCGCGAGATCCGCGCGCGCTAGAGGCGCCGCACGGTGATCACGTGGTAGCTGCTCGTCGTGCGGAAGGCCGACCGGTCCTCGTTGGCCTCCGCGAAGATCGCCGTCGAGCGGGCGACGACGTCGTCGTAGCGGCCCGCCTCGCGCAGCCTGGGCGCGATCCCGAGCCACATCGGGTGGCGCTCCATCTGCTCGGCGACGTAGGCCTCCGGCGACGCGGCCGTGAACGCGATCCCCGCCTCCTCCACGCCGACCTCATGGGGCGCGAAGAGCGCCCGCACGGCGTCGGGGTCGCTCCAGCGCGGCTTCTGCGGCGCCATCCCGAGCGCCTCCGAGGCCACCGCCATGACCTTCGGCGTCGGCCCCGCGGTCGTCCACGTCGTGACCACGACGCGCCCGCCCGACCTCACGATCCGAACGAGCTCGCGGGTGGCGGCCTCCGGCTCGGCGAAGATCACGCCGAACACGCTGACCGCGGCATCGAACGCGCCGTCCTCGACCGGCAGCGCCACCGCGTCGGCGACCTCGAACGACGCGTCCACGCGCTCGGCGGCCGCGCGCTCGCGCGCCACGTCGATCAGGCGGGCCGCGCTGTCGACGCCGACGACGGACGCCCCCGTGCGGGCGGCGAGGATCGCCGCGTTGCCGGTCCCGCACGCGACGTCCACCACGCGCTCGCCGCGCCGCGGCCCCAGCGCCGTCACCGCGACCTCGGCGGCGGGCTCCAGCCGCGCCGCGGTGAGCTCGTACTCGCCGATCCCCCAGTCCGCCATCTGCCTGATGGTGCATGATCCGCCGATGAACAAGCTCCTGCTGCCCCTCCCCGTGGCCCTCTCCGTGCTCGCCGTGGGCTGCGGGACCGAGAAGACCGACGTCAGCGAAGGCGTCGCGAGCCTGAACTCCCAGGTCGTCGAGCCGCAGGGCGCGAAGCTCGAATGCCCGAAGGAGATCGAGGGCGGCAAGGACGCCACGTTCGACTGCACGGTCAAGGCGACGGAGGGCGACAAGAGCCAGAAGGTGAAGCTGAAGGTCGTCGAGGAGGAGGGCGAGCTGAAGGTCGGCTTCGACGACCAGGCCGCGTTCGACAAGGCCGTGGCCGAGGTCGGCGCGCAGTAACGGCCAACCTGGGCCGCGGAGGCGCGTTCAGGCCCATGTGAGAAAGGATTCGCACGGGGCGGTCCCGAGCCTCGTCGTCGTCCACGCACACACCGACGACGCCGACGTGCTGTCGCTCGTCGGCGACCTCGACCTCGCCTCCGCCCCGAGGTTCGTGAGCCAGGCCGCGGAGGCGCTGCGCGGCGGCGCCAAGCGGCTCTTCGTCGAGCTCGACGGCGTCCCCTTCGTCGACTCGGCCGGCCTCGCCGCGCTCCTGAACGTCCTGCGGCGCGCGACCGCAGCCCGCGCCGGCATGGTCCTGATCGGCGCGCAGCCACAGGTGCGCAACCTCCTCGCGCAGACCCGGCTCGAGCGCGAGTTCCACTTCGCGGCGTCGATCGACGACGCCGCGGGCGCCCTCTAGAACGGCGCGGCCCGCTCGGCGGTCTTCTACCCTCGCGATCGATGCGGGGGATCGGGGTCGTGCTCACGGTCGCGTTCGCGCTGGCCTGCGCCGCGACCGCGCAGGCGGAGGTCGTCTGGCTGTGCAAACCGGGCGACGATCCGAACCCCTGTCACGGGAGCCTCGAGACGACCGTGCACGAGCAGGACGGGACGTCGCGCGTCGAGAACCCGCCGCTCGCCGAGGACCCCGCCGTCGACTGCTTCTACGTCTATCCAACCGTCAGCGAGCAGCCGAGCCGCAACGCGAACAAGGACAAGGACCCGGAGGTCGTGGCGATCGCCGAGTACCAGGCCGCGCGCTACGCGCAGGCCTGCCGCGTGTACGCGCCGATGTACCGCCAGCAGACCCTGGCCGGCCTCGGCGCCGGCGGCTCGGCCGAGGCGCTGCAGCTCGCCTACGGCGACGTCGAGGAGGCGTGGCGCGAGTACCTGGCGAGCGACAACCGCGGCCGACCGTTCGTCCTCGTCGGCCACTCGCAGGGCACGCGGATGCTCCGCCAGCTCCTGCGCCGCGAGATCGACCCGCGGCCCGAGGTGCGTGCGCGGCTCGTCTCCGCCCTGCTGCTCGGCGGCAACGTGCTGGTCCGCAAGGGGCAGGTCGCGGGCGGCGACTTCGAGCACGTCCCGGCGTGCACGTCGGCCGGGCAGCTCGGCTGCGTCGTCGCGTGGTCGACGTTCAACGAGCCGCCGCCTCCGAACTCGCGGTACGGCCGCCCGCCGGCGGAGGACACGAGCGGCTTCGGCCTCCCCGCCGGCCCGGAGTTCGAGGTCCTGTGCACGAACCCCGCGTCGCTCGGGCCGAACGAGCGCGCCGAGGTCACGACCTACCTGCGCGGCAAGCCGTTCCCGGGGTTCATCGGCCTCCTGATGACCGAGATGTACGGCGGGCCGCAGCCGAGCGCGCCGACGCCGTTCCTGCGCCCCGCCGACCGCTACACCGCGAAGTGCGAGCAGCACGACGGCGCGAACGTCCTCATGCTCGAGCCGGTCGGCAGCTCGCGCCGGCTCAACCCGTCGCCCGACCCGTCGTGGGGGCTGCACCTCGCCGACGCGAACATCGCCCTCGGCGAGCTCGTCGCGATCGTCGAGGGCCAGATCGCGGCGCTGCCGAAGGCAGCTCCGCCCGCGCGCGGAGCCGCGCCACCGCAAGCGTCCTCTCGCCGGCCGGGGCTGCGCATCCGCTGCGGGAAGCGCCCGCGCGTCGTCGGGCGCGACCGCTCCAAGGTCAGGCGGGTGCGCTTCGTGCGCAAGGGCCCGCGGGTCCGCGCGATCGTTCGCCTCCGCAACGGCCGGCGCCTCGTGCTGACCCGCCGCTGCCGCTAGAAGAACGCCTCCGGAACGCGACGTGAACGGGCGCGCCCGAGGGTGGCGCCATGCACAACACCATCACCACCGTCCGCAACGGCGACGCCGAGCTCTACGTCGAGCAGCACGGCACCGGACCGGACGTCCTGCTCCTCTGCGGCCTCGGCGACACCGTCGAGGTCTGGAGCGCCCAGACCGAGGCGCTCCGCGACCGGTACACGCTCACCGTCGTCGACAACCGCGGCGTCGGCCGCACGCGCGCGCCGGTCGAGAGCATCAGCGTGCCGAACTTCGCGGCCGACGCCGCCGCCGTCATCGAGGCGCTCGGCCTCGACAGGCCGCACGTCATGGGCTTCTCGGGCGGCGGCGTCATGGCGCAGGAGCTCGCCATCACGCGCCCCGAGCTCGTCGGGAGCCTCGTCCTCAACGGAACGTTCGCGCGGTTCGACGAGCTGGCGCAGCGCAAGGTCGACATGTGGCTCCAGCTGGCCGCGACGAGCGAGTCGCCGCAGGCCTTCATGCGCGTCTTCCTGGCGTCGATCTACTCCCGCGCGGCGCACGCCGACGGCCGCGCCGACGCGTGGGCGGACGAGCTCGTCGCGTTCGAGCCGCCCATGAGCGACGAGGCGTTCGTCGCGACGCTCGAGGCGTACCGCGTCCACGAGACCGAGAGCCGCCTCGACCGGATCGTCGCCCCCACGCTCGTCATCTGCGGCGAGGAGGACCCGGTGGCGTCGCCGTCGTACTCGCGCGACATCGCGGCCGGGATCGCCGGGGCGGAGCTGGTCGTCCTGCCCGGCCAGGCGCACCAGCCGTTCCAGGAGGTCCCGGACGAGTTCAACGCGATCGTGAGCGGCTTCTGGGAGCGCGTCGCGGCCTAACATGGCGGGCGTCTTGCGGCGCCTGCTCCTCTTCGTGGCGGTGTTCTGCGTCCTCGCCCCGGCGGCGGGGGCGCAGACGCGCGACGTGCTCTACGTGGGCAACAACTGGGAGGGGACCGCGGACGTCATCGACGTCCGGACGTTCGAGCGGATCCACCGGCTGAACATCATCCCGGACAAGGACGAGCGGCTCGCCGAGATCTCGATGGATCCCGCCTCGCAGGGCTACTTCCTCGGGATCCGCCAGCTCGTCGGCGAGGGCAACGACCAGTTCGTCGACGACATGTTCAGCTCGCACGACGGCCGCTTCCTCTACGTCTCGCGGCCGAGCTTCGCCGACGTCGTCGGCATCGACCTGGCGACCGAGGAGATCGTCTGGCGCGTGAAGGTCGACGGCTACCGCGCCGACCACATGGCGATCTCGCCGCACGGCAGGCACGTCCTCGTGTCGGCGTCGACGGCGCGCAAGGTGCACGTCATCGACGTCGCGAAGGGCGAGATCATCGGGGAGTTCGAGTCGGGCGACCAGCCCCACGAGAACAACTACTCGGCCGACGGGAACACGGTGTTCCACGCCTCGATCGGCACGGTCTACACACCGACCGACGACCCCGCCTTCGACGACACGAAGGGCGACCGCTGGTTCCAGGTCGTCGACGCGCGCACGAACAAGGTCCTCGAGCGCATCGACATGGGCCAGAAGCTCGAGGAGGCGGGCCACCCGGACATGAGCGCCGCCGTCCGGCCGATGGCGCTCTCGCCCGACGAGCGCTACGTCTACTTCCAGGTCTCGTTCTTCCACGGGTTCGTCGAGTACGACCTCGTCGAGGACCGCGTCCTGCGCCTCGCCCACCTGCCGATCTCCGACGAGGCGAAGGGGAAGCGGCGCGAGGAGTACCTGCTCGACTCCGCGCACCACGGGCTGGCGATGAACCCGGAGGGGACGAAGCTGTGCGTGGCCGGGACGATGTCCGACTACGCCGCGATCGTCCGCCGCGACAGCTTCGCCGTGAACATCGCCGCGAACGGGATCAAGCCGTACTGGTCGACCAACAGCGGCGACGGGAAGCTCTGCTTCGTGTCGTTCAGCGGCGACGACGCGGTCTCGGTCATCTCGTACGACAGCGAGCGCGAGATCGCCCGGATCCCGGTCGGCGACCACCCGCAGCGGATGCGGATGGGGAAGCTGCGGTCGGACCTGCCCGCGGCGGGCGGCCGCGCGAAGCCGAAGCTCGTCGTCTCCGCCCGCCCGCGCCGCGCCCGCGTCCGCCGCCCGCTCACCGTCCGCGCCGTCGTGAGGACGCGGCGCGGCGGCAGGCTCGTCCCGGTCCGCGGCGCGCGCGTGCCCAGCAGGCCCTCGCGCAGCTTCCCCATCCGCATGCGCTGCGGGTGGTCGCCGACGCCGAAGCGCGCGATCTCGCGGCCGGACGCGTACGAGACGACCGAGACCGCGTCGTCGCCGCTGAACGAGATGAAGCAGAGCTTGCCGTCGCCGCTGTTGGTCGACCAGTACGGCTTGATGCCGTTCGCCGCGATCTGCACGTCGAACGAGGCGCGGTCGACGATCGCGGCGTAGTCCGACATCGTCCCGGCGACGCAC
>DASZDF010000288.1:0-3165 GCA_035942275.1 Solirubrobacteraceae bacterium
GGGGCCCTGCGGGCCGGCGGGGCCCTGCGGGCCGGCGGGGCCCTGCGGACCCGTTCCGGGCGCCGCCGAGGTGGTGAACGTCCTCGTGGCGCTGAGGCCCGTCCGGCGGAGCCCGTCCCAGCCGAACGTCCTCCACGAGTACTGGGTCGCCGGGTTGAGCCCGCCGATCTCGGTCATCACCGTGTCGACCTGCTCACCGCCGACCGTGTGAACCGTCGCGCCGGTCGTCCCGAAGCCCGCGCCGGGGCCGTGCTCGAAGCGCAGCGGGTAGGCGACGCCGTAGGTCGTGACCTTCGACAGCAGGACCGCGCCGTTCGTGCTCGCCATGGCGCTGCCGGCGACGAAGTCGGGCTCCAGGCGGCTCACGCGAATCTGGCTGCCGGTGTGGTCGGAGTCGGCGCGCGCGACGTACGGGACGCCGCTGAGGCTCGTCACCTGCGGATCGCTGCCGCTGCTGGTCGGGGTGGCGGCGAGCGGCCGCGGGCCACCGACGACCTCCTGCCACTCGGTCTCGGCCGCGTTCGGCCGCGCCACCCGCGCCTGGGCGTAGAACCCGTCGTGCTCCTCCCACGCGACGTACGGGACGCCGCCGATGACGGCGAGGCTCGGGTGCTGCCCGCTCTCGGCGGCGTCGTGGTTGATCGGGCTGGCGCCGCCGACGATCTCGACCCACGCGGTGCCGCCGCCGTTCAGGCGCGAGACGCGGACCTGGTAGTCGCTGCCGTCGAACTCCTGCCAGGCGACGATGGGGCGGCCGTCCATGGCGGCGAGCACCGGCCGGTCGGCGAACGCCGCCGAGGAGTGGTTGATCGGGCTCGTCAGCGAGGAGGGGACCTCCGCCCAGTCGGTGCCGGCCTCGTTGAGCCGCGCCACCCGGATCTCGCGGCCGTTGCTGTCGCTCTCCGACCACGCAACGTGCGCCACGCCGCCGATGGCGGCGAGGCTGAGCGCGCCGGCGTCACCGGTCGGGCTCGCGTTGACCGGGTTGGCGCCGCCCACGACCTCCACCCACTCGCTGCCGGCGTCGTTCAGCCGTGCCACCCGAACCTCGCCGTTCACGCCGTCGTACTCGGCCCAGGCCACCCACGGCTCGCCGCCGACGTCGGCGACGTCCACGACGGCGCCGGCGTTGCTCGCGCCGTCGACGTTGAGGGGGCTCGCGCCGCCCACGATCTCCTGGAAGTCCGTGCCGGCGCCGTTCAGGCGGGCGACGCGCAGCTCCCAGTTGCTGCCGTCGTACTCGGTCCAGGCGACGTGCGGGACCCCGGCGACGTTCGCCAGCGCCGGGCTCGTGACGCTCCGGTCGGGATCGTGGTTGATCGGGCTCGGTCCGCCCTCGACCTCGACCCAGTCGTCTCCGGCGGCATTCAGCCGGCTGACGCGCACTTCCGAGTTCGTGCCGTCGTACTCCGCCCACGCGACGTACAGCTGGTCGCCGACGACGGCCGTGCTCACGCCGGAGGCCGCGGCGCTGTTGGCGTTGATCGGCTGCGGACCGCCGACGGGCTCGATCCAGGCGGCGTTCGCCGTACCGGTCGTGAGGGCGAGGAGGACCGTGACTGTGGCGAGGATGAGGGCGAGCTTCATGTGGCCAGGATCGGCCGCGCGGGTCGCCCTCGCGTCGGGGATTCCCCCAACGTTCACCCCCCGGGGGCGTCGGGGGGTTCCGCGCCCCCTGGCGGCGTCAGCCGTCGCCGAAGAGCTGTTCGAGCAGCGCGTCGACGGGCGCGATGTCGATCGCGCCGCGCAGGATGAACGCCTCGGTCCCGCCGACCCTCCCCGCCCGCTCCTCCTCGTCGACCGCCTTGCGCAGGCCGCTGCGGAAGGCGTCGGAGCGCTCGTCCTCGGTGAGGCCCGCCGGCGGATCGACCTCGCCCGCGAGCACGAGCACCAGCCGCTCACGCGTGACGCCGAGATCGCACGCCGCGCCGTTCAGTGCGTTGATCCCGACGCGCTCGGCCGTCCCGACGAGGCCGCTGAGCACGGTCGCAGCGCTTCGCGTGCAGGGGTCGGGAGCGGTCGCGACGTCGTACCCGCCGCCGCCGAGCGCGACGTACGCGCCGACCAGGGTGAGCGAGGCGAGGAGCGCGCGTCTCATGCTCCGCTCTCGCTCCGCAGCGAGCCGCGCGGCTCCGAGCCCGCGGCGCGCGGCGGAGCTTCGGCGCTCGCCTTCCCACGCTCCCGGCTCCGCAGCAGCAGCGGCACGGCGAGCGCGGCAAGGAGCGCGGCGACGAGGAACGACCGCTCGAACGCGGCCGCGGCCGCTCGGTCGAGGTCGTCGGCGACGTCCGCGCGCAGCCCGTCGAACGCGGGGCGGTCGTCGTTCTCCGGCGCGGCCTCCGCGAACGCGGGGCCGATGTCGGGAACCTCGCCCTCGGTCGCACGCAGCTCGCCCGCGAGACCGAGCCCGAGGTCGAGCTTCGTCGCCGGGTCGATCGGGCTGTCGAGGATCCGCGCGAGGACGATCTCCTGCGCGCGCTCGGTCTGGTCGTCGAGGTCGGCGGTGAAGATCGGGGTCAGGAGCGCGAGCGCGGCGACGACGCCGGCGTGGCGGGCGGCGATGGTCCAGCCGCCGTGGAGGGCGAGCGGGGCGCGGTCGCGGAGCGCCTCCTCGGTCAGCGCCGCGAGCGCGAGGCCGAGCCCGAGCCCGACGAGGACCTGCGGGGCGAACGTCCACGCGATGCTCGAGCCCGGGATGAGGCCCAGGGCGGCGAGACCGCCCGCGCAGAGGATCGCTCCGGCGGCGCCCCGTGTGCGCTCGTCGACGCCGCGGCCGAGGTGTCCGGCGAGCAGCGCTGCCGCCGGCATGACCGAGACCGTCGCCGCCGCGGCGAGCGGCGAGTGGCGCCAGCCTGCGATGAGGAGGAGGACGAGGAGGAACAGCGCGGCGGTCAGGCCGCCGCCGAGGAACGCGAGCGACGCGAGCGCGCGCCAGTCGGGGCGTGTCCGGGCTTCGTGCAGCGCGACCGCGGGATCGCCGCCGCGGGCGCCGAGGAGGCAGAGCAGCGCGAGCGGGACCTGGACGGCGAAGATCGCCTCCCACGACAGCGCCTCGGTGAGCGCGCCTCCGGCGGCGGGGCCGAGAGCCGCGCCGATGGCGCCGGCCATGCCCCAGATCGTGGTCGCGCGCCTGCGGTCGCCGGTCGTCGCCGCGAGGAGCGGGAG
>DASZDF010000289.1:0-2495 GCA_035942275.1 Solirubrobacteraceae bacterium
CTCGCCGACCGCCCACGCCTCGGTGGTGCCGATCGCCACGCCGTGCAGCGGGCGGGCGTCGAGGTCGTCCTCGAGCCTCAGCGCGCCCGCACCCTCGCGGCGCCAGATCGCGCCGACGCGGCCGGTCGCGGTCGCGCGGTCGCCCGCGAGCACGAGGGTCGTCCCGCTCAGCGCGAGGTCGCACCAGCGGGTGCCGGCGGCCGACGCGTCGGGAACCTGCCGGCGCCAGAGGTTCAGCGACGCGTCGCGCGTCCACAGGCCGGGGGCCGCGCCGGGGGCGCTCTCGCGGCACGGCCCGTTGCCGTCGACGGCGAGCGCGAGGGTGCCGGAGGCGCCGAGGGCGACGGCCTGCGCCCCGGCGGGCATCGCCTCGGCGACGCCCTGTGAGACCTCGTCCTCCTGCCCGTCGATCGCGAGGAAGCCGCTGAAGCTGTCCTGCGGCCGCGCGATGCCGAGCGCGCTCGCCGGGCCGGTGATGGCCAGGCCGTTGACCGGCGTGCGCGGCGGCGGCGCGACGCCGCCCGTGGGGAGCGCGGTCGCGGCGAACGTGCCGTCCGTCAGCTCGAAGATCTGGCCGAGGGCGTCGCCGACCAGGCCGTCGTCGCCCTCGAGCGCGAGCGCGCGCGGGAGGCCCATCGCGGCGGGCGGGGCGAGCTCGGTCCAGCCGGAGGGGCCGAGGCGCAGGATCAGCGGCTCCTCCCCGCTCTCGCCCGGCCTCGAGCCGATCGCGTAGGCCGTCCCGCCGCCGAGCGCGACGTCGACGAGGCGACCGAAGGTCTTCGGCGGCGGGGGCGGGGGCTCGGTCATCACCGGCTCGCCCGTCTCCGGGTCGAGCATCGGCTCGCCGGTCGCGGGATCGATGACCGGCTCGGGGTCGAACGGCGGTGGAGGCGGCAGCGGCAGGTCGCGCTGCCAGGCGTCGCCGACGCGGCGGTAGACGACCGCCTCGCCGGTGGTGCGCTCGGTGCCGACCGCGATCACGGTCGTGCCGCCGGTCGCGACGGCGTGGAGGTCGACGCCGGTCGGCACCGCCACGCCCGCGTCGCGCCACTCGGTGACGGCGGCCGCGGTGCCGGGCGCTGCGGCGAGCGCCGCGAGGGAGAGCAGGAGGGCGGCGCGGGCCCTCATCGGCCCCGCTCCCTCGTCACGGCCTTGACCATCGGGCGGTCGGGGTTCGCGAAGACGCGGCGCTCGTCGCCGGTCTCGGCCCGCGGCGCCTGCGGAGCGGGCTGGGCCGCGCCGCTTCCGAGCGAGTCCCGCGAAAGGGAGACGTTGGCGAGCGCGGCGCGGTCGCCGGCGAAGCCGGTCGCCCACAGCTCGCCGGTGCCGGTGTCGAGGTCGAAGTCGGTGACCCGGTCGAGGCCGCCGGCCGCGATCGGCCGCCAGCCGTCGCGGTCGCCGACCATCAGCGTCGAGGCCTCGGGCGGGCCGGTGAGCGCGACGGCGCGCAGCGTGCCCTGAGCGGTGCGGATCGCGCCGAGCTCGCGGACCTCCACGCCCAGCGGCGCGAGGCCGGCCGCGCGCCACTCCTCGCCGTCCTCGCGCACGAGGAGGGCGGGACCGGCGGCGACGAGGAGCGTCCCGTCGGGAAGGGCGGTCGCGGCGGTCACGTCGCGACCGGCGGCGAGCGCCTCGGCGTCCGGCCGGGGCTCCCAGCCGTCGTCGCCCCGCTCGAGCACGGTGCCGCCGGCGCCGCCGGCGACGACGCCGCGCTCGCTCGCGGCGACGGTCAGCAGGTCGGCTCCGCCGGGCTCGCGGTCCTCCGTCCAGCGGCGGCCGTCGAAGCGGGCGATCGCGCCGCCGGAGCCCACCGCGTAGCCCTCGTCGCGGGAGCGGAAGGCGATGGCGGCCAGGCCGCTCGGCGCGCCGGCCGTCGCGAAGCGCTCGCCGCCGAGCGCGTAGCGCAGGCTCAGGCGCGGCTCGTCGTCGCCGTCGCCGGTCCACCGCTCGCCGTCGAAGCGCAGCAGCTCGCCGGTCTCCGCCACGCCCCAGGCCTCGTCGCCGGAGCGGAAGGCTAGATCGCGCAGCGGCACCTGCGGCGACGGCGCGTCCCCCCAGTCGCGCGCGTCACCGAGGGCCGTGGAGCGATCGGTGAGGGCCAGCACGCGGTCGCCACCAGGGGCAGCGGCGACCGCGGCAGGCGCTCCACGCGTGAAAGCGGCAGGGCGCAGCACGCCCTCCGGCTCGCCGGCGGCATCCTGCGCCGCCGTCACGCGTGCGATCCGGCCGCCGGCGCCCGCAGCCCACCCCGAACCCGAGGCGAGCAGCGCAAGCCGGGGTGCCCGGCCAGAGGTCGTGGCCACAGGCCACGTCCCAGGCGCCGCAGGCAGCGACCGGAAAGCTTCTCCGTCGAACAGCTGGATGCCGCCGGCGGTCGACAGCGCGACCCCGCGGCTCGTCACGGCGACGTCCCCCGCGGCGCCCGGCGTCCCCGGCAGCAGCGGCAGCCCGCGATCGCAGACGACGGCGCGCGTCGGCCGGCCGAGCTCGCGGAC
>DASZDF010000290.1:0-2952 GCA_035942275.1 Solirubrobacteraceae bacterium
CGACGTGCCGCCCGTCGTCGAGCGTCGCCTTGTAGACCTGCCCGATCGACGCCGCGGCGATCGGCACCGGGTCGAACGACTCGAAGACCGCGTCGAGCTTGTCGCCGTACTCGGCCTCCAAGACCTTGCGCATGTCCTTGAACGAGACCTTCGGCGCGGCGTCGCGCAGCTCGGCGAGCTTGGCCTGGAACTCCTCCCGGTAGTCCTCGGGGACGAGCCCGACGTCGAGGAACGAGAGGACCTGCCCGATCTTCATCGCGGCGCCCTTCATCGTCCCGAGCACGGCGACGATCTGCTCGGCGGCCTCGATCTGGCGGCGCTCGAGCGCGGCGGTGGACTTCTCGTCGGAGCGCGCGACGTTCGCGGCGCGCGTCCCGACCTGCTTGGCGGCCTGGCCGGCGGCGAGCCTCCCGATGGTCGAGAGCCGCCGGATCCGGCTGGTCGGGATGGGGTCCTTCTCGCGCGCCAAGGGGCGGCTGATCCTACGCGGTGGGCTTGACCTGGGAGCCCGGGACGATGTCGTCGCGCCCGTCGGGCCAGCGGATCCACGCCTTGTGCCCGCCGTCGTAGTCCGGGCCGAGGAGGACGAGCGTCGCCTCCTGGTCGCCGAACACGAGGCACGGGTCGTCGCCCTCCTCGTCGAGGCCGCGCCAGAGGCGCACGAACGGGTTGGTCTCCCACTCCTCGCCGAGCGTCGTCGGGTCGGTGTGGCCGGGGCGGACCTGGAGCCCGTGGTCGAGCCCCATCAGCGTGTCCATGATCGAGCTCTTCAGGTCCTCGTAGCTCGTGCTCTCGGGCGCCCGCACGCCGCCGACCGACCCCTTGAACAGCGTGTCGCCCGTGAAGACGTCGCCGTCGGCGACGAACGCGACCATGCCCTTGGTGTGGCCCGGCGTGTGCACGGTCTGGACCTCGAGCCCGCCGGCCCGGATCGGCGTGCCGGGCTCGATCGTGCCGGTGACGCCCTCGAGGAGGTCGGCCTCCGACGCGTGGATGAGGACCTCGATCGCGGGGTGCGCCTCGACGATCTTCGGTAGCTCGACGACGTGGTCGTGGTGGTGATGGGTGAGCAGGACGTGCGACGGCACGATCCGATGACGCTCCGCCGCCTCGAGCAGCGGCTCGACCGGACCGCCCGCGTCGACGAAGAACGCGTGGCCGTTGCCGTCGCCGACGAGGTAGGTGTTCGAGAGGAAGTCGTCGGTCATGCAGCGCTTGAGGATCACGGTGCGCGATCCTAAACGGATGGAGCAGCTCATCCACACCTGTTACCGGATCGCCGACATCGACCGGAGCGTCGCCTTCTACGAGGCCCTCGGCTTCGAGGAGGTGGGCCGGATGCCGATCCGCGACGAGGCGATCAACGTGTTCATGGGGCTTCCCGGCGACGGCGCGCGGCTCGAGCTCACCTACAACCACGGCGTCGACTCGTACGAGCTGGGGACCGGCTACAACCACATCGCGGTGACGGTCGAGGATCTCGACGCGAAGCTTGGCGCGTTGGCCTCCCAGGGGATCGAGCCCGAGAAGCCGCCCTACCAGGTGCGGGAGGGCGGCTCGCGGATCTGCTTCGTGCGCGACCCGGACGGCTACCGGGTCGAGCTCATCGAGACCGGCTGAGCGTGACGCGCCGCGTCCCGGCGGGCGCACCGGCGACGGTGACCGCGACCCGCACGCGGAGCCGGCCGCGCCGCCTCAGCCGCCTCGCGGCGGCACGCGTCAGACGCACCCGGACCACCTCGGCCTCCCCCGCGAGGACTGCGTAGGCCGCGCGGGCGGCGACGAGCCGGCCGGCCGTCGCGCGGATCGCCCCGGCGCACGGCGCGCCCGGGACACAGACGATCCGCACGAGCAGGCGGCGGCCGTCGAACCGGACGCTGTCGAGCGTCACCCTCGGCGTCGCGGGCGGCGGCGGCACGACCAGCGGCGGCCCGCCGGCGGGCGGGTCTGCCGCAGGCGGAGCGGGCGGCTGCGGGTCCTCGGCCTTCGGCGGCGGCGGGGCGACGACCTTGTAGGTGACCGTCCGCGCCGTGACGTGCCCGGCCTCGTCCTCGGCCTCGACCGTGAACGTCTTCGTCCCGACCGTCGCGGTGCTGAGCGCGGCGCCGGACGCGACCGGACCGGTGCAGCTGACGAGGTCGTCGTCGACGTCCGCGCAGGAGTACGAGGCGGTCACGGTCGAGCCCTGGACGTAGTCGCCGCCCGCGGCCGGCGCCGTGACGGTGATCGTCGGCGCGTTGACGCCCCACTGCTCGAGCGTCGCCTGCCCGGACACGCCGGCGCCGCTCTTCGTCGCTGTGATCGTGACCATGCCGGGCGTGGTGGACGACGTGAGCGTCGCCTCGAACCGGCCTGGCGTGTCCTCCTCCACGGCGCTGAACTGGATCCCGGCATCGGCGGCGGTGAGCTGCACCGTGCCGCCGGGGACCCGGTTGCCGTAGGTGTCGGTGACGATCGCGGTGACCTGCGACTGCGACGTCCCGTTGGCGAAGATCGACGGGGGCTCCAGCGTGACGGCGACGTTCGCGGCGGGTCCCGCGGTACGGGTGAGCGTCGCGGTGTCGGTGAGGGCCGGCGCGCCGGTGCTCGCGGTGATCGTCGACGTCCCCGTCGTCGTCGCGGCCGTGATCGTCGCCGTGTACCTGCCGTCGCCGTGGTTGGTGACCGCGCCGATGCCGTCGCCCGGCGTGCTGCTGGAGAACGCGACGGTCGCGTCGCTCACCGGGGTGCCGTCCGCATCGGTGACGGTCGCGGTGGCCGTGCTCGTCGTGCCGACCGGGACGGAGGCCGGGGCGAGGGCGAGGTCGACCTGGGCCGGAGCGCCGAACTCGTAGGAGAGCGTCACCGAGGGAGTCGACGTCGAGGCGACGGCGACCGGGCCCGAGGCCGGTGCGAGGCTCGATCCGCCGCCCCCGCCGCCGCCGCTCACGCCGATGCCGCTGCCGCCCGCGC
>DASZDF010000291.1:0-4849 GCA_035942275.1 Solirubrobacteraceae bacterium
CGCCCACGCCGGCATCCGCCCCGAGGACGGCCGCTCGGCGATCGTCGCCGCCGCCCGCGCCATCAAGGACCTCGAGCTCGGACGCCTCGACCCCGAGACGACGGCGAACGTCGGCACGATCGAGGGCGGCCTCGGCGGGACGAACGTCGTGCCGCCGAACTGCCGGTTCCTCGCCGAGGCGCGCTCCCTCGACCCCCGCCGCGCCGAGCGGACGGTCGCGAAGATGGTCGACCGCATCCAGGACGCCGCCAACGATCCGGTCTGCGACGTCGACGTCGACGTGGACGTCGAGCGGCTCTTCGAGGGCTACCGCCACGACCCCGACGCCCCGCAGGTCCTGAGGGCCGAGCGCGCGCTGAGGCGCGCCGGCTTCGAGCCGCGGCGCATCGTCACCGGCGGCGGCAGCGACGCCAACGCGCTCCACGTCAACGGCTTCCCCTGCACCAACCTCGCCAACGGCACCGAGCGCAACCACGAGCCGACCGAGCGGGTGTCGGTCGCCGCGCTCGAGGGCATGCTCGACGTCACGCTGGCCCTGCTGGAGGACACCGCGCCGTGACGCTCGAGCCGCAGGACGAGGAGGTCATCCACGACGGCCCGCGCTTCAGCGTCCACCGCGCCCGCTTCCCCGGCGACCGCACGCGCGAATGGGTGTCCGCGCCCGCTTCGGTCGCCGTCGTCCCCTACGACGAGACGAGCGTCTACCTCGTCCGCCAGCCGCGCGAGGCGGTGCAGCGCGCCGACGTCCTGGAGATCCCCGCCGGGATCATGGACGTCGAGGGCGAGAGCCCGCTCGAGACCGCGAAGCGCGAGCTGGTCGAGGAGATCGGCATGGCGGCGTCGGACTGGGTCGACGCGACGAGCTTCTTCGCCAGCATCGGCTTCGCGGACGAGGTCGTCCACGTCTTCCTCGCCACCGGCCTGACGAAGGTCGGCGACCCGGACGAGAGCGGCGAGGAGCAGATCGAGCTGGTCGCCTGGCCGCTCGACGAGCTCGACGCCCTCATCGACGGCAACCCCGACGCGAAGACCCTCGTCGGGCTGCTGTGGCTGCGCCGCGCGCGCAACGATCCTGCCTGACCGTCGGTATCCGACGGCTATCCGGGATCCTTGCCGCAAGCAGGGCACTGACGCGCGGCGGCGAACGGTCCCGCCATGGCGACCGTCGCGCAAGTGCGTCCGTTCGAGCACCACGTCCTGGACTTCCTCGGCTACCTGGAGTTCGAGCGGGGGCTGTCGCGCAACACGCTCGAGGCCTACCGGTCGGACCTGCTCCAGCTCGGCGGCTACCTCGAACGGCAGGGGGTGGACGTCCTCGACGCCGAGCACGAGCAGCTCGCGGGCTTCCTGACCGACCTCGCGACTGGCGGCGAGGACAAGCCCGCGGTTGCGGCCGCCACGCTTCAGCGCAAGGCCGCGTGCCTGCGCTCCTTCTACCGCCACCTCCGCCGCGAGGGCCTCCTCGAGCGCGACCCGACCGCCGACCTCCGCGCCCCACGCAAGAGCCAGCGCCTCCCGCAGGTGCTCAACCGCGCGGAGGTCCAGAAGCTCCTCGCCGCCCCGCGCGGCACGGACCCGAGCGCCCTGCGCGACCGCGCGCTCCTCGAGACGATGTACGCGTGCGGGCTCAGGGCGTCGGAGGCGATCGACCTCACCATCGGCGACATCGACCTCCACGCCGGCGTCCTGCGCGCGCGGGGGAAGGGGTCGAAGGAGCGCCTCGTGCCGGTGGGCCGCGAGGCGGTGCAGGCGGTGCGCGCGTACGTGCAGAAGGGCCGCCCGAAGCTCGTCGGCCTGCGCGACGAGCCGCACCTCTTCGTCAACCACCGCGGCGCGGGCCTGACGCGGCAGGGCCTCTACAAGATCGTGCAGCGCCACGCGCGGGCGGCCGGGCTCGACGGCCGCATGAGCCCGCACACGCTGCGCCACACGTTCGCGACCCATCTCCTCGCGGGCGGGTGCGACCTGCGGTCCGTGCAGGAGATGCTCGGCCACGCCGACGTCGCGACGACGCAGATCTACACGCATGTGTCGGCTGAGAAGCTGAAGGATGTGTATTTCCGCGCGCACCCGCGTGCGGTCGACCCGTCCTGACAGGATGTGCGGCCGTGCGCCGCCGCATCGCTGCACTCGCCTTCATCGTGTCCGCCTTCGTGAACCTGGGCTGCGGCCGCGACCGCATCGAGCCGCCGGACACCGTCCGCCCCGCGACACCGGCCGGTCAGGCGCCCGAGGCCTTCCCGAAGGCCGGCCTCTTCCTCGACCGCCCCGGCAACTGGCCGTTCCACCCCGGCCGCCCGCCGCTCGTCGCGAGCGCCAGCTCCGGCACCGCCACCGTCGCGCTGTGGCGCTACCTGCGCAGCGAGCCGCTCCCGCGCGACGACGCCGCCCTCGCCGCCGCGCAGCAGTCGCTTGAGCAGGCCGCGAAGGTGCGCGACGCGTCGTTCGTGCTCGAGGAGGGCAGGCAGACGGAGGTCGACGGCGCGCCCGCGATCGAGCTGCTCGGGACGGGGACGATCGCCGGCCAGAAGCGGCGCGTCCGCTCGACCCACGTCTACGCGAAGGGCGCCGAGGTCGTGCTCGACGCGTACGCGCCCGCACAGGAGTTCGAGCGCGTCGACAAGGAGGTCTTCGCCCCGATCGTCGCTTCCCTCCGCATCGACCCCCCGCAGGGATGAACGACTCGAGCCGCCGCGCCTTCGTCATCGTCGTCGACGCCTGCGGGGTCGGCGCGCTGCCGGACGCCGCCGACTACGGCGACGCCGGCACGAACACGCTCGGCCACCTCGCCGAGGCGCTCGGCGGCCTCGACCTTCCGGCGCTCGGGGCGCTGGGGCTCGGCTCGATCCTGCCACTGAAGGGCGTCGAGCCCGCGTCCGACCCGGGTGTCCACGGGCGGCTCCACCCGCTCGGGCCGGGCAAGGACTCGACGAGCGGCCACTGGGAGCTCATGGGCGTCGTCCCGCCGACGGCGCCGCCGACGTACCCGGAGGGGTTCCCGCCCGAGGTCGTCGCTATGGTCGGGCGGGTCGCCGGGCGCGGGGTCCTGTGCAACCGGCCGTACAACGGCGTCGCCGCGATGGAGGACTTCGGCGTCGAGCACCTCGAGTCCGGCCGGCTGATCCTCTACACGTCCCAGGACTCGGTCCTGCAGCTCGCCGCGCACGTCGACGTCCTTCCAATCGCCGAGCTGCACGCCGTCTGCTCGCGCGTGCGCGACGCGCTGCCGCGCGAGCACCCGGTCGGCCGCGTCATCGCGCGGCCGTTCGCGGGCGAGCCCGGCGCCTTCGTCCGCTGCCCCGAGCGCAAGGACTACAGCCTGCTCCCGCCCCGCCGCTCCTACCTCGAGGAGCTCCAGGAGGCGGGCGTCATGGTCCACAGCGTGGGCAAGGTCGCGGACCTCTTCGCGGCCGCGGGGATCGACTGGGAGCATCCCGGCTCGACGAACGCCGAGGCGCTCGCGCACACCACCGCGCTCATCGAGGAGCTCGACGAGGGGCTCGTGTTCGCGAACCTCATCGAGACCGATCAGGTCTACGGCCACCGCAAGGACCTGGAGGGCTTCGCACGGGCGCTGCGCGACGTCGACGCCTGCGTCGGGTCGTGGCTCGACCGCCTGCGCCCGGAGGACCTGCTCATCCTCACCGCCGACCACGGGGTCGACATGACGGCGCCGCACAGCGACCACACGCGCGAGTACGCGCCGCTGCTCGCGACCGGGGTGGGCGTGCCGGGCGGGCGCCACGACGGGCCGCTCGCCGACGTCGGCGCGACGGTGCTGCGCTGGCTGACGGGGCGAGAGGCGCCCGAGCTGCCGGGCGACGCCTTCGTCGGAGCGGTCGCGACGTCGTAGCGGGGCCGAGCGCCTCGTAGCCTGGGCCACGTGCCCGAGCTGCCCGAGGTCGAGACCATCCGCCGCCGCCTCGCCCCGCTCGTCGAGGGCCGCGCGCTGCGGCGCCTGCGCGTCGACGACCCGCGCTGGTGCGCGCCGCTCGCGCCGGACGAGGTGGCCACCGCCGTCGAGGGCCGGCGCGTCGAGCGGCTCGGCCGGCGCGGCAAGTACCTCGTCTTCGAGCTCGCCGGCGACGTCTTCCTGCTCGGCCACCTCCGGATGACGGGGACGATCCTCTACGACCCCGCCGACGGCGAGCGCTACGCGCGCGTGCGCTTCGACCTCGACGACGGCCATCACCTCCTCTTCTGCGACCCGCGCCGGTTCGGGACCGGCGAGCTCGCGGTCGGCCGCGAGGCGCTCGAGCGCTTCTTCGCGACGCGGCTGGGCGTCGAGCCGCTGGGGCCGCACTTCACCGCCGAGCGCCTGCGCGAGCTGGCCCGCGGACGCCGGGCGCCGGTCAAGGCGTTCCTGCTCGACCAGACCAAGGTCGCGGGCGTCGGGAACATCTACGCCGACGAGGCCCTCTTCCGCGCGCGGATCCACCCGCTGCGGCCCGCGGGCACGCTCAAGCGCCCGCAGCTCGAGGCGCTGCGCGCCGCGGTCGTGGCGTCGCTGGAGGCGGGGATCGGCGCGGGCGGGGCGACGATCGACGACTACCGGCAGCCCGACGGCGTCCGGGGCTCGTTCCAGGACGAGTTCCTCGTCCATCGCCGCCGCGGCGACCCGTGCCCGGTGTGCGGGGGCGAGATCGTGAAGTTCGTCGCCGCCGGCCGGGGGACGTACGCGTGCGAACGCTGCCAGCCCCCGCCGCGACGGCGCCGATGAGGCGCGCCGCGCTCGCGCTTGCCGCGCTGCTCGCCGGCTGCGGGGGAGGGGACGACGGCGGCCCGAGGACGTCGCCGGCGGCGGGCCGCGACGAGGAGCCGCGCGGCGACCCCGCGCGCCACGTCGAGG
>DASZDF010000292.1:0-12394 GCA_035942275.1 Solirubrobacteraceae bacterium
CGACCTGCTGAGCGGCGGGTCCGGCCTCGCGACCGCAACGCTGCCGTCGAACGCGCCGGCGCAGTGGACGACGTTGACGTACGCCAACCCGCTCACCCAGGCGCAGGTCGACGACCTGCGCCAGCGCGGGACGATCCAGGGCAGCGGCGCGAGCACGGCGAATATCGTCTACGCCGCCTACGCCGAGATCGTGACCGACACGGCGCCGCCCGCGCCGACCATCGACTCGGCGCCGGCGACGCCCGCCCAGGTCACGACCCCGTCCTGGTCGTTCAGCGCCCCGCTCGCCGCGTCGTTCCAGTGCCGCCTCGAGAAGGGGGCAACCGTCGAGTCGGACTGGAGCCCTTGCACCAGCGCGAAGAGCTACAACCTCACCGGCCCCGGCGACGGCACGTACACCTTCCGGGTCCGGGCGCTCGACGACGTCGGCAACCCGGGCGGCGACACGTCGTCGACCTACACGCTCGACCGCGCCGCTCCGAACCCGCCGACGATCGACTCCGGCCCGCCGACGCCGTCGAACAGCTCGATCGCGATGTGGGCGTTCACGGGCGAGGGCGGGGCGCTGCACTCGTGCCGGCTGACGCGCGGCGCGACGGTCGTCTCGGACTGGGGGCTGTGCACGACTCCCGCGTCCTACACCCTCGCTCCCGCGCAGGCCGACGGGATCTACACCTTCCACGTGTACTCCACCGACATGGCCGGCAACGTCGGCACGGAAAGCACGCACAGCTTCACGCTCGACCGCACCGCGCCGGTCGCGCCGACGATCACGTCCGCGCCGCCGGCGTCCGGCAACGGCTCGTCGCCCGCGTGGTCGTTCACGCACGAGGCGGGAGCGAACGCGACGTGCCGGCTCGAGCGCGGCGCGGCCGTCGTCAGCGACTGGTCGACCTGCACCAGCCCGCGGACGTTCAACCTCGGCAGCGAGCCCGACGGCACCTACACGTTCCGCGTGCGCGCGACCGACGTGGCCGGGAACACGGGGCCCGAGGCCGTCGGCAGCTACGCGATGGACCACACCGCGCCGCCCGCGCCGACGATCACCGGCGGGCCGACCGGCTCCTCCACCGACCAGACGCCGCAGTACACGTTCACCGCGGAGGCGGGCTCGTCGACGCAGTGCCGCATCGACCGCCCCGGCTTCGTCGTCAGCGACTGGACGAACTGCAACAGCCCGAAGTCGTTCAACCTCAACCTCCAGCCCGACGAGACCTACACGTTCCGCGTGCGCGCGACCGACGCCGCCACGAACACCGGGCCGGAGGCCACGCGCGTCTACACGCTCGACCGCACCGCGCCCGTGGCGCCGGTCATCACCGGCGGGCCGCCGGCGAACTCGAACGATCCGGCCCCCTCGTTCTCGTTCACGCACGAGATCGGCGCGTCGGCCACCTGCCGCATGATGCGCGGCACCACGGTCGTCGTCGACTGGGAGCCGTGCTCGTCGCCGCACGCGTACAACCTGGCCGCACAGGTCGACGGCGCCTACACGTTCCGCGTCCGCGCGACCGACGGCGCGGGCCTCACCGGCCCCGAGGCGACGCGCTCCTTCACGCTCGACCGCGTCCAGCCGGACGCGCCCACCATCACCGGACGGCCGGCGTCGCTGAGCAACGACGCCACGCCGACGTGGACGTTCACGGCGAGCTTCGACGTCGTGAAGTACCGGTGCCGGATCGAGCGCGGCGCGACCGTCGTCAGCGACTACGCGGTCTGCACGAGCCCCCACACCTACGACCTGACGGGCGCGCCCGACGGCACGTACACCTTCAAGGTCCGCGGCAGCGACGACTCCGCCAACGAGTCGACCGAGTCCAACGACACCTACACGCTCGACCGCGACCCGCCGCCCGCGCCCACGATCACCGGCGGGCCCACCGGCAGCTCGCAGAACGCGCTGCCGTCGTACACCTTCACGGCGGAGGCCGGATCGTCGACGGAGTGCCGGATCGAGCGACCCGGGTTCGTCGTGAGCGACTGGGGGTCCTGTCTCAGCCCGCGCTCCTACGACCTCACCCTCCAGACCGACGCGACGTACACGTTCAGCGTGCGCGCGACCGACGTCGCCGGCAACACCGGCGCGGTGGGAACGCGCGTGTACACGCTCGACCGGACCGCGCCCGCCGCGCCGGTCGTGACCGGCGGGCCGCCCGCCGACTCCAACGACGACACGCCCGTCTACTCGTTCACCGGCGAGATCGGCGCGACGTTCGCCTGCCGCCTCGAGCGCGGCGCGACCGCGATCAGCGACTGGGCGCCGTGCTCGACCCCCGTCGGCTACGACATCAGGACCGAGAACGACGCCTCGTACACCTTCCGCGTGCGCGCGACGGACGCTGCCGGCAACACGAGCGCGGACGGCACGCGCACGTACGCGCTCGATCGCGCGCCCCCGCTCGCCCCGATGCTCACGGCGACGCCGGGCGCCGACACGAAGGACTCGACGCCGACGTGGGAGTTCACCGCGGCCGGCGGCACGACGACCTCGTGCCGGATCGAGCGTGGCGCGACCGTCGTCAGCGATTGGGCGGCGTGCACCACGCCGCGCACCTACGACCTCACGGTCCAGGTCGACGGGTCGTACACGTTCCGCGTGCGCGCGACCGACCCCGCCGGCAACACCGGCGTCGACACGGCCGACACCACGGCGCTCGACCGCATCAACCCGCCCGCCCCGACGATCACCGGCGGCCCGCTGGCGAACACGGCGGACCCGACGCCGGCCTTCACCTTCACCCACGAGTCCGGGGCGAGCGCCTCCTGCCGGATCGACCGCGGCGCGACCGTCGTGAGCGACTGGGGCCCGTGCTCGTCGCCGCACGGCTACAACCTGACGGCCCAGGCCGACGGCGCGTACACGTTCCGGGTCCGCGCGACCGACCCCGCCGGCAACACGGGCGCGGAGTCGACGCGGGGCTTCACCCTCGACCGCCAGGCGCCCAACCAGCCGGCGATCACGAGCGGCCCGCCGTCGTCGACCAACGACGCGACCCCGACGTGGGGCTGGAACGGCGACCCCGACTCGACCGACAACTGCCAGATCACGCGCGGCGCGGACGTCGTCGTGGGCTGGACCACCTGCTCGTCGCCGCGGACGTTCGACCTGTCGGCCCAGCCCGACGGGACGTACACGTTCCGCGTCCGGTCGAGCGACCCGGCCGGCAACATCTCGACCGAGGCCAACGACACGTTCGCGCTCGACCGCGCGAACCCGCCCGCGCCGACGATCACGTCCGGGCCGGCCGCGAGCTCCAGCGACGCGACGCCGACGTTCGGCTTCACCGCCGAGGCCGGGGCCACGACGGCCTGCCGCGTCGAGCGCGGGGCGACCGTCGTCAGCGACTGGGCGGCGTGCACGAGCCCGCGCACGTACGACCTCTCGGCGGAGACCGACGGCACCTACACCTTCCGCGTCCGGGCGACCGACGTCGCCGGGAACACCGGCGCCGCCGACACGCGCGCCTACACGCTCGACCGCGTCAACGCGCCCGCGCCGACCATCACCGGCGGCCCGACCGGCGACTCGCAGGACGACACCCCCACGTACACGTGGACCACGGAGGCCGGGGCGACGAGCGAGTGCCGTGTCGCGCGCGGCGCGACCATCGTCGACGACTGGGCGTCGTGCACGAGCGGGCACACCGCGAACCTCGGCACGCAGGTCGACGGCGGCTACACCTTCTCGGTCCGCGCGACCGACGCCGCGGGCAACACCGGCAGCGCGGCCACCCGCGACTACACACTCGACCGCACCGATCCCGCGGCGCCCTCGATCACCGCCGGCCCGACCGGCGAGTCGCCCGACGACACGCCGACCTACGGCTGGACGGCCGAGGCCGGGGCGACGACCGAGTGCCGCGTCGAGCGGGGAACGACGGTGGTGGCCGCCTGGGGTCCCTGCGCCAGCCCGCGCACGTACGACCTCTCGACCGGGGTCGACGGGGGCTACACCTTCCGCGTCCGGGCCACCGACGACGCCGGCAACACCGGCAACGACGCGACGCGCGACTACACGCTCGACCGCGTGCCGCCGGCCGCGCCGTCGATCACGACGCGCCCGCCCGCCGACTCGAACGACGCGACCCCGACGTGGGGCTGGTCGGCCGGCGCCGACGCCGTCTCGTTCCGCTGCCGCGTCGAGCGCGGCGCGGCCGTCGTCGGTGACTGGGGGGCGTGCACCGACCCGCGCACGTACGACCTCGCGACGGAGCCCGACGGCGCGTACACGTTCCGCGTGCGCGCGACCGACGCCGCCGGCAACGAGGGCGCCGACGCGACCGACGGCTTCACGCTCGACCGCGCCAACCCGCCGGCGCCGTCGATCACCGGCGGCCCGACCGGCGAGTCGCAGGACGACACGCCCACGTACACGTGGACGACCGAGGCCGGGGCGACGAGCCAGTGCCGCGTCGAGCGCGGCACGACCGTGGTCGACGACTGGGCGTCGTGCTCGAGCGGCCACACCGCGAACCTCGGCGCGCAGGTCGACGGCGGCTACACGTTCTCGGTCCGCGCGACGGACGCCGCCGGCAACACCGGCGCGGCCGCGTCGCGCGACTACACGCTCGACCGCACCGATCCGGCCGCGCCATCGATCACGTCCGGGCCGCCCGCCGACGCGACCGACGACAGCCCGACCTACGCCTTCACGGCCGAGGCCGGCGCGGCGCTCCAGTGCCGGATCGAGCGGGGGACGACCGTGGTGGACGACTGGCGCGGCTGCACGAGCCCGAAGACCTACGACGTCACCGGCGAGCCCGACGGCACGTACACGTTCCGCGTGCGCGCCACCGACGCCGCCGGCAACACCGGCGCCGACGCGACGCGCGACTACGCGCTCGACCGCACGGTCCCCATCGCGCCGGCGCTCGACGCGCGGCCCGGCGACGACGGCAACGACCGCACGCCCGAGTGGACGTTCTCGACCGCCGAGCTCAACAAGACGTTCGAGTGCCGCCTCGCGCGCGGCGCCACCGTGCTCTCCGACTGGGGCCCGTGCGTCACCCCGCGGCAGTTCGACCTGGCGCTGGAGCCGGACGGCGCCTACACGTTCGCCGTGCGGTCGGTCAACGCGGCCGGCACGCGCAGCCCCGCCCGCACCGACCTCTACCGGCTCGACACCGCCGCGCCCGCGGCGCCGGGCGTCTCCGGCGGGCCGGCGGCGGATTCGACCGACGACACGCCGTCGTGGACCGTCACCGCCGAGCCCGGCGCGACGCTCCAGTGCCGGCTGGAGCGCGCGGCGACCGTGGTCAGCGACTGGGCCGTCTGCACGAGCCCGCAGGGCTACGACCTCAGCGCCGAGGCCGACGGCACGTACACCTTCCTCACCCGCGCGACCGACGCCGGCGGCAACACCGGCCCGGCGGGCAGCACGTCGTACAACCTCGACCGCACGACGCCGGGCGGCCCGGTCTTCGGCACCAACCCGCCGCCGGCGGGCAGCGACCCGACGCCGACGTGGGAGTTCACGGGCGGTCCGGGGACGACGTTCGAGTGCCGCGTGTCGCGCGGCGCGACGGTCGTCACCGACTGGGCGGCGTGCACCAGCCCGTACACGCCCGACCTCACGAACGAGCCCGACGGCACCTACACGGTCGACGTCCGCGCCGTGAACCCCGCCGGCACCCGCAGCCCCGTCCTCTCCGACGAGTACGACCTCGACCGCGGCGTGCCCGCGGCGCCGGTCATCACGGACGGCCCGACGGGCGACTCGTCCGACGACACGCCGACGTGGTCGTTCACGGGCGAGGCCACCTCGACCTTCGAGTGCCGCGTCGAGCGCGGGGCGACCGTCGTCGGCGCCTGGGCGTCCTGCACCTCGCCCGAGACCGCGAACCTCGACGGCGAGCCGGACGGCACCTACACCTTCCGCGTCCGGCAGACCGATCCGGCGCAGAACACGAGCCCGGACGCGTCGCGCTCCTACAGCCTCGACCGCACGGTCCCGAGCGCGCCGACGATCGACACGCGACCGGCCAGCCCCGGCTTCGACCAGACCCCGGAGTGGACGCTGTCGGGCTCCGCCGCCCTGACGCTCGAGTGCCGCCTGACCCGCGGGGCGGACGTCGTCTCCGACTGGGTCGCGTGCACGAGCCCGCGCACGTACGACCTCTCGAACGAGTCGGACGGCACCTACACGCTGCACGCGCGGCAGTTCAACGCCGCCGGCACGCGGGGGCCCGCGGCCACCGACGAGTACCTCCTCGACGTGGGCCCGCCGCCCGCGCCGGTCATCACCGCCGCTCCCGGCGCGATCGGCAACGGCTCGAGCCCGGCCTGGTCGTTCACCGTCGAGCCCGAGGCGACCGTCGAGTGCCGCCTGGAGCGTGGAGGCGTCGAGGTCCGCGCCTGGGCGCCGTGCACCAGCCCGCGGACGTTCGGCCTCGCCGGCGAGCCCGACGGCGACTACACGTTCTCGGTCCGCGCGATCGACTCCGCCGGCAACACCGGCGCCGTGACCACGGACGACCACCGCGTCGACCGCGTGGCGCCGGCGCCCCCGGCGATCGGCGACAACCCGGGGCCGCTCGGCCGCGGGCGCACCCCGGCGTGGGCGTTCACGGCCGAGCCGGGAGCGACGTTCGAGTGCACGCTCGAGCGCTCCGCCGGCGCGCTCTCGCCGTGGGCGCTGTGCGCCAGCCCGCGCGGTTACGACCTGGAGGGCCAGGAGGACGGGGCGTTCGCCTTCGGCGTCCGGGCGCGGGACGCCGCGGGCAACACCAGCCTCGCCACCTCCTCCGCCTACGTGCTCGACACGACGCCGGGCGCGGTCAGCATCGACGGCGGGCCCGGCGGGCTCGGGCGCGACCGCGCGCCGGCGTGGCGCTTCTCCGGCGAGGAGGGCGCCAGCTTCGAGTGCCGCCTGTCGCTGCGCGACGTGCCGGTGGCCGACTGGGGCCCGTGCCTCAGCCCGCGCGGCTTCGATCTGACGGGGACGGGGGACGGGACGTTCGCGTTCGCCCTGCGCGCCACGGACCTGGCCGGCAACGTCGGGCCGCTCGGCGAGGCGCTGTACGAGCTGGACACGACGCCGCCCGGCGCCCCCGCGATCGAGGGCCGCCCGGAGACGCCGGGGCAGGACCGCACGCCGACCTGGCGCTTCTCGGGCGAGCGCGACGTGACGTTCGCGTGCCGCGTGGAACGCGACCCCGTAGGGACCGTCCTCGACTGGACGCTCTGCGCGAGCCCCTTCACCGCCGACCTGGCCCGCTCCGAGGACGGCGGCTACCGCTTCCTCGTGCGCGCGACGGACCTCGCCGGCAACACCGGCGGCTCGACGACGAGCGCCTACCAGGTCGTGTCCCCGTCGACGCCTCCGCCGCCCGAGGACCCGAAGGACGGCGACGACAAGGGCAGGACCGACGAGCTCCCGCCGAAGGACGACGACCCCGTGGCGCCGGCGCCCGGCCCGGGCGAGCCGCGCGAGGAGGTCGCGCCGCCGGTCGCCGCGCCGAAGAAGAAGACGCCGCGCCGTGAGGAGCCGCGCGACGAGGAGCCGCGCCGCAAGGCCGAGCCGCCCGTCGCCGCGCCGCAGCCGGCCGAGCCGAAGGACGAGGAGCGCGGCGGCAACTTCGCGACCCGCGCGGTGGCCGACGCCGTGCGCGCGATCGCCGCGAATCCGGACAAGTCCGTCTTCCCGCTGTCCCTTCTCCTGCTGGTCCTCGCCTTCCTGGCGATTCAGAACCGCATCGACAGAAGCGATCCAAAGCTCGCGCTCGCGCCGACCTTTGCCGATCCCGACCTGGAGTTCCGGCCGCCGCCGGGTGACAACTGATGAGCACGACCGCTTCCACCAACACCGCCGCCGCCAGTGAGCTGGTGCCGATCGCGGACCGCCTGCGCTACCTGCAGGCGTTCCGGTTCCTGCTCGCGGCCGTCGTCGGGCTCGCGGCATGGGTCGAGCGCGACAGCCTGACCGCCGAGCCGATCGCCGTCCTGATCGTGACCCTCGCGTACCTCGCGGGGTCGCTGGTCGTGCACGGCCTGTGGCGCCTGGCGCGCCGCGCCGGTCTCGCGACCTTCGGCGCGCTGCTGATCGCCGACGGCGTCTACCTCGCGTGGTCGTCGTGGGCGACGGGCGGCTCGACGTCGCCGGTGCGCTACCTGATCATCCTGCACCTCATCGCCGTGGCGCTGCTCGCGTCGCACCGGACGGGGATGAAGCTCGCGCTGTGGCACTCGCTGCTGCTGCTCGTCGTGCGCTACGCCCAGCAGGCGGACGTCCTCGCCTCCCCGACCGGGGAGGAGGCGTCGATGGAGCAGCTCCTGGCGTTCAGCGTCGTCTTCTGGTTCGTGGCGATCGTCACCGCGAGCTTCTCGGCGGTGAACGAGCGCGAGCTGCGCCGCCGCCGCTACGACCTCGAGGCGCTCGCCGGCATGGCGCGCCGGCTCGAGCAGGCGTCCGGCTCGACCCCGGTCGCCGAGGTGCTCGTGGACCACGTGCGCGAGACGTTCGACGTGGAGCGGGCGGCGGTGCTCGCGTCGCCCGACGGCGCGCCGCTGCACGTGCTCGCGCACCGCGGCGACGTCCACGTGGAGGTGGCCGTCGAGCCGGAGGACGGCTCCGCGATCGCGGGCGCGATGCGCACCCGCTCGACGCGGCTCGTCTCGCACCTCGACGCCGAGGCGGACGCCTCGCTGGCCGCCGCGCTGCCGGACGCCCGCAACGTGGTCATCGTGCCGCTGTCGGCCGAGGGCCAGGCGATCGGCGCGGTCGTGCTGGAGCACCCGATGCGCGTCGGGACGCGGATCGAGCGCCGGATCGTCGGCATGCTCGAGCGCTTCGCCGCCCACGGCGCCCTGGCGCTCCGCAACGCGTGGCTGCTCGAGCAGGTGCAGCACCTCGCGGCGACCGACTCGCTGACCGGGCTGCCGAACCGCGAGACCTTCCAGCGGTCGCTGTCGCAGGAGGTCGCGCGCGCCGGGCGGACGGGCGGCGAGATGAGCGTCCTGCTCCTCGACCTCGACCACTTCAAGCGGATCAACGACACCCTCGGCCACCAGGCGGGCGACAGCGTGCTGCGCCACGTCGCGGCGGTGCTCGACGAGGGGTGCCGCCCCTTCGACACGCCCGCGCGGTACGGAGGCGAGGAGTTCGCGGTCGTGCTGCCGAACACGGGTGAGGCCGAGGGCCGCTCGGCGGCGGAGCGCATCCGCACCGCGATCGAGAGGGCGGCCATCGACCCCGCGGTCACCGTCTCCATCGGCCTCGCGTCGTTCCCGGCGGACGGGCGCGACGGGGACACGTTGGTCCGCGCGGCCGACGAGGCGCTCTACGCGTCGAAGCGTGGCGGCCGCAACCGCGTCACCGCGGCGCGGGCGTCGAACCTGGCGGCGTAGGGCGCCTTCCGGCCCGCTCCGCGGGGGGCGCCGCGGCAAGGGGCGCCTTCGCGCGCGTTCCTTTGGCCCCGGCGTCTACAGCAGGGCTGGTGAGGGTGGCCGGGAGCGGGCCGCTTCGCTCGACGCGGAGGGGTGGGCGACATTTCCATCAAATACGAACGACTTCGCCGCCCACCCCCGCGGGCGCCCTATGCCACCAACGCGCGGGCCCAGTCGCGCAGCACCGCAGCGTGCGACTCGACCAGCCCCACCGCGGGCTCGGTCGACACCAACAACGTCGGAGCGGAACGCGACGAAGCCCACGCGAAGCACGCCTCGTTGAACGCGTCGTCCACCCACGCCGCGGGGCGCGACGGGGCGTGCGCGTCGAGCGCGCCGAGCTTCCAGTGGCCCGGCGTCGTGTGACCGGGGCCACGGTGCTCGTCGAAACTCAGGAACGGGAGTGGAGTAGGTAGTCCCAGGGCCGGGACGAGGTGCTCGTTCGCCTTCTCCTCCCAGCCCGTGCACCACACGAGATCGAAGGTCCCGGCGAGTTCGAGCAGGTGAGCGCCTGCCTCGGACGAAAGGAAGTGCGGGATCCCGTCCACTACGGCGAACGCGCCGGGTGGACGGCTGTTCGGGTCGAACCCCCACAGAGAGATGACGCCGTCGACGTCGACGTAGAGGATCGGTTTCTCCTGCATTCCCACAGAACTGTGCCGTCTCTCCCCACCCGGCTGGGACATTTAGGTTCGGTCGCTACTGTCCACGGGCACAACCGCGGGATCAAGGCGGGGTGGGGGCGTGCCGACCTAAGGGACGCCGCGGAACTCCGCAATCTTCGCCGGTCGACCGCGTTGTACCTGAACACATGAGCCTCTACCTGGGCATCTTCCTGGCGCTGCTCTGCGCCGTCGCCTCGAACCTCGCGTTCTTCTTCAAGCACCGCGGGGCGTGCGAGGCGTGCGCCGTGGACATCAAGCATCCGCTGCGCACGGCGAAGTCGCTCTACAGCTCGAAGTGGTTCACGCTCGGCATGCTCATCGGCGGCGCCGCGTGGGTCGTCCACGTGGCCGCCATCTCGCTGGCCCCGCTCTCCGTCGTCCAGGCGGTCCTCGCCGGCGGCGTCGCGCTGCTGGCGGTCATGGCCGAGAAGATCTTCGGCCTCGAGGTCGGCCCGCGTCAGTGGTGGGGCCTCGCGCTCACCGCCTGCGGCCTGATCCTCCTCGGCGCCACGCTCCCGCACAGCGACGGCTCGCACTCGAGCTTCTCGCTCCCCGCGATGATCGCCTTCGAGGCCGGCCTCTTCGCCGTCGGCACGCTCCTCATCATGGGCAAGCGCCTCGGCGGCAAGGACGAGCACCACGGCGTCATGCTCGCCGCCGCCAGCGGCATCCTCTTCGGCGTCTGCAACGTCGGCGTCAAGGCGCTGACCGGGATCGTCGGGGACGCGGGCTTCGTCGGCGTCCTCCTGAGCCCCTGGCTCCTCATCGCGATCGCCGGCTCCGTCACCGCCTTCTACGCGTCGGCCCGCTCGCTGCAGGACGGCGAGGCCGTCCCGGTCATCGCGATCACCGGCACGGCGGCGAACATCTCCTGCATCGCCGGCGGCATCATCGTCTTCGGCGACCCGATGCCCTCCGACACGCTGGGCATCGCCATCCAGGCGACCGCCTTCGTGATGGTCATCGTCGCGTCCGCCCTCATGCCGGCGCCGGTCCGCGCCGCGCAGGGCAGCAGCAGCGCCCCCGCCGCGGCTTAGCCGCCTCGTATAGCCGCCCGCCTGCGCCTTCTCCGCTCCGGCTGTGGCGCGCGGCACAAACGCGCCACTATCGTTGGCCGGAATGGCGCTTTCACAACAAGAGCAGGGCACCCTCCAGGAGCTGGCCAAGCGGCACCTCTGGCTGCACTTCAGCCGCATGGGCGCGTACTCGGCCGGTGGGGAGATCCCGGTCATCGTCCGCGGCGAGGGCTGCCACGTCTGGGACGAGCACGGCAAGCGCTACTTCGACGGCCTCAGCGCGCTCTTCTGCGTGAACATCGGCCACGGCCGCCACGACATCGCCGCCGCGGGCGCCGAGCAGGCCAAGGAGCTCGGCTTCTTCACGAACTGGTCCTACGCGCACCCGCCGTCGATCCAGCTCGCCGCGCGGATCGCGGAGCTCGCCCCCGGCGACCTCAACCGCGTCTTCTTCACCAGCGGCGGCAGCGAGGCCGTCGAGACCACGCTGAAGCTCGCCCGCCAGTACCACAAGCTCACGGGCAACCCGAACAAGACGAAGGTCATCGCGCGCGAGATCGCGTACCACGGCACGAGCCTCGGCGCGCTCTCCGCCACCGGGATCACGCAGCTGCGCGCGCCGTTCGAGCCGTTCACGCCGGGCGGCTGCCACGTCCCGAACACGAACCAGTACCGGCTGAAGCCCGGCTACGGCGCCGAGATGCTCGCCGACGCGGTCGCCGAGCGGATCGAGTTCGCGGGCCCCGAGACCGTGGCCGCGGTGATCATGGAGCCGGTCCAGAACGCCGGCGGCTGCTTCACGCCGCCGCCCGGCTACTTCCAGCGCATCCGCGAGATCTGCGACGAGTACGACGTCCTCATGGTCTCCGACGAGGTGATCTGCTCGTGGGGCCGCCTCGGCACCTGGTTCGGCGCCCAGCGCTACGACTACCAGCCCGACATCATCACGACGGCGAAGGGCATCACGAGCGCGTACGCGCCGCTCGGCGCGGTCATCGCGTCGGACAAGGTCGCCGAGCCGTTCATGGAGGGCACCGCGTCCTTCCTCCACGGCTTCACGTTCGCCGGCCACCCGATCTCGTGCGCGGTCGCGCTCGCCAACATCGACGCGATGGAGCAGGAGGGCGTGCTCGAGAACGTCCAGGCCAACGAGGCGCCGTTCCGGGAGATGCGCGACGGGCTCCGGGACATCCCGATCGTCGGCGACGTCCGCGGCGCCGGCTACTTCCACGCTATCGAGCTCGTCAAGGACCGCGAGACGAAGGCGAGCTTCGACGACGACGAGTCGGAGTGGCTGCTGCGGGAGTTCCTGTCCGACCAGCTCTACGA
>DASZDF010000293.1:0-5891 GCA_035942275.1 Solirubrobacteraceae bacterium
GCTTCGCGCCGCCGGCCCCGCTGTCGCCCCCCTGCGCCCGGAGGGTCCCGCCACCGGAGCGCGAGCTTTGCACCAGCGCCTCGTGGAGCTGCGGCCACAGCGACTGCCACAGCGCCTCGGGCGGCGATGCCCACGCCCACATCGCGTACGCCTCGTCGGCGGCCTGCGCCGTCACGCCGAGGCGCGCGCCGAGCGCGCCGCGCGAGGCCTCGACGAGCGTCGCCGCGCCGTCCTGCCCGAGGTCGAGCGTCGCCGCCACGCCGCGCTCGTCCACCCCGCACAGGCCCGTGAGCGCGAGCGCCGCGCGCTGCGCGGCCGGCAGCGCGGCGGTGGCTCGCAGCAGCCGGGCCTCGTCCGGGTCGCCGGCGTCCTCGGCAGGCGGCCGCTCCGGCGCCTCCTCGCGCGCGCCGCGGACCGCCGTGGCCCCGACGTCGGCGTCCGGGTCCGGCCGCGTCACGCGCGTCAGGAACGTCCGCTCGGTGGCGCGGTCGGCCGCCTGACACGAGCAGGTCACCCGCAGCGCGAGGTTGTAGACGAGGTACGCGTGGCGCTCGTAGACGCTCGTCGCCCGACGCGTCCGCTCGTGCACGAGGGCGTCCACGTCGGTCTCCGTCGGCACCAGCACCGTCACACCCGCTCGGTGTTCGTTGCGCAGCGACCCCGGGTACCGTCACCGCGATGGCAGGGGATCGCGACAGCGAGGACGTCCCGACCGAGGACGAGCTCACCCGACGGCTTCGTGAGCTGGAATGGCCGAAGCCGCCGCCGGGGGTGCGCGAGCGCTCGCTCGAGGAGTTCCGGCGCCGCATCGCGGCGGAGGACCTGCGCGAGGCCGACCCCGTCGTGCCGCGCAAGCACTGACCCACGCCGTCGCGCGGCGCAAGTAGCATTCGCCGCATGGGCGTGCTCGCCAAGCTCCTCGGCCGCCGGATGGACAGGCGCCGCGGCGTGCTCGCGGTCGACGCCGTCGAGGCCGCCGAGCCCGAGGCCCCGGCGATCCCCCGGCCGCCCGACACCGCCGGGACCGCCCGTCTCGAGCGCCCCGAGCCCACCCCGAGCATGCGCATCCCCGGTATGCAGCCCACCGCCGGGACACGCGACTACCGCCAGCCGCGCGGGACGCCGTCCACCGAGCGGCTGCACAACCCCGGCCGTCCCGGGCGCTAGCGGCGCACCGCTCACCCGCGCAGCCTCCGCGTCGCGCCCTTGCGAAGGTGCAGGCGGCGCGCGTCGGCGATCTGCGCGATGCCGCCGCCCGGCTTGCCGACGGTCCGCGTCTGGCCCTCGACGGTCTCGACCTGCTGCACCGACACGCCGAGGTGCGTCGGGCGAAAGCGCTTGGGGATCCGCAGGCGCAGCCGCACCGGCCCGCGCTTCACGGTGAACGGCTTGAACCGCGCGATCGCGGAAAGCCGCGAGCGACGCGAGCCGCGGGCACGCCGGTAGAAGGTCAGGGTCACGAGGCTCTCCGGCTTGCCGAAGTCGGCCTGGACCTCGATCGTCGAGAGCGTCGCCCCGCGCTGCGCGAGCGCGAACGGCTTGCCGCGGGCGTCGGTCACCCGCGTGCGCAGGCGCCGGATGAGGCCGCGGTACGGGAACGGGTCCTTCGGCGGCGGAGGCGTGATGACCTGGACGCTGCCGCGCACGATGACGATCGGCTCCGGCGGAGGCGGCGGCGCGGGCTGGATCAGCTCGGGCTGCGGCTCCTCGACCTCCTCCTGCTCGCCGAGGTCCGGGGTGAACGCCTCGTTGAGGAAGCGCGCGTGCGGTGCGACGGGGACGCTCTCGGTGTCGAGCTCGAGCATCCCCGCGATGCTCAGCGCCACGTCGACGGTCTCGGCCTGGCACTCGTGCCCGGGCGCGGCGGCGTCGTCGGCCATCGTGTCCGGGTCGTTGGCGAGGTCGGCCGTCTTCGGCGACCCCGTGCACCGCGGCGGGGTCTGCGGCGCGGACATGGCCGCCAGGCCGCCGCGCGGGCCCTGACCGATGGTGTGGAGGAGCGGACCGGACTCGTCCGGCCCGCTCATGACCAGCGCGATGGCGCGGTTGCGCGGGCCGCCCGCGGAGCCGGGGTACGGGTTCGTCGCCTCGTCCGCGTCGTCCGCGGGCGGGGTGAGGGGATCGTCGCTTCGCTGGGTCGCGCGGCCGAACGCCCATCCCTCCTCGAGCGTGACGACGAGCTGCCCGCCGGCGCCCGTCGGCTTGCCGTCCTCGGTCAGCGGGTTGAGCGCCCATGTCCGGTGCAGCTCGGCGAGCGTCGCGACCGGCGCGACCTCGGCGATGCAGTCCTCCTGGGCCAGCTCCTGACACGCCTCGTCGCCCTTGTCCTCGATGAGCGCGGCCAGCGCGGTGACGTCCGCCGCGGTCGCCTTGGGCGAGTACACGGTCGCCACGGTCCCCTGCGGGACGAGCCGGGTCGGCTTGTCCGTCGGGAGTGCGCTCTCGAGGAAGTCGGAGAAGTCCCAGTCGGTCGCGCCCACGTGATCCGGATGCGGGACCCGGCGGTCGACCGGCGTGGACTCGTAGCCGTGGTTGCCGGTCACCACCAGCACCGTCCGCTGCCAGGCGCCGGACGTCTCCGGGTGGTTGGCGAGCCCCGAGACGAACGCCGCGAGTGCCGCGTCGAGGTTCTCGAGCGTCGCGGGCACCTCCGCGTCGCCGTGGAGCTGCTTCATCCGCCCGAGCTCGGCCAGATGGATGTAGGCGAAGACCGGCGTCTTGCCCTCCGGGTCCTCGCTGAAGGTCGTGAACGCCTGCTGCAGCGTCGTCGCGTCGCGCGAGGGGCAGGCCCGCTCCGAGAGCCCCTCCACCTCGCCGCCGGTGCCCGCCCCGACGCCGGGCACAGCGCGAGGGAGGGGGCACAGCGCGGGGTCGCTGCCGCTCTGGGCGGTGGGGCTCCACGCTGTGACGCCGTCGAGTTGGAGCTGGTCGTCGAGCATGACGGCCAGCGCGGGGTTCCCGATGAACGCCCACGCCTCCGGCGCGTCGGCGACCGAGCTGTTGACGGCCAGCTCGAGGAGCGTCGATGACGCCCCGGTGGAGACCGGGGTGGCGAGGCCGCCGCCGGCGTCCTGGTCCTCCGTCGGCCGCAGCCGCACGCGCGCGGGCGTCTTCGACGGGCCGAGCGGCGCCTCGAACTCGTCGGCGAGGATGCCGTGCTGATCGGGGTTCGACCCGGTGAGCAGGCTCGCCGCCGACGTCGCGGTGCTCGCGGTCATGGGCGCCCGCGCCGCCTGCCACATGAAGCCGTTGCGGTCGGCGAGCAGGTTGTCGTAGGCGGTGCCGGTGGGGTCCTCGGCCGTTCCCGCCGGATGGGCGAGCGCCCACAGGAACGGCGTGCCCGCCTGCGTGACGTCGCCCGGCTCCAGCCCGTCGACCTCGACGAGCACGACACAGCCGTTCTGGCCGCAGTCGTTCGGGCCGGCGGCGGCCGTGGAGGCGCCGACCGCCATCGCGGTCAGCGCCGCCACCAGAGCCATCCCCGCTCGTACCGTCGTCCGCATCACGCCTCCCATGACCAAGAACGCCCCCGGCCCCGCATCCGTGACGCGCTAGCGCCGCCCGGGGATCAGGTCCCCGTCGTAGACGCGCACGGACGCGAGCATCGCCTCGAGCGCGACGCCCGAGAGCGTCTCCTGCTCGACGAGCGTCGACGCCATCTCCTCGACCGCGTCGCGGTTGTCGGCGATCACCCGCTTGGCGATCTCCATGCAGTCCATGACGATCCGGCGGACCTCGTTCTCGATGCGCTCCTGCTGCATCGGCGAGACGTTGTTCATGGTGCCGATGTCGCGCCCGAGGAACACCTCGCCCGCCTTCTCGCCGAGCGAGACCGGGCCGAACTCGTCCGACATGCCGTACGAGACGACCATCGAGCGCACGAGCTTCGACGCCCGGTCCAGGTCGCCCTCGACCCCCGTCGAGAGCTGCCCGAAGAACAGCTCCTCAGCGGCCGCGCCGGCCAGGATCGTGATCGTCTGCATCAGCAGGTCGTCGCGCTGGAGCACGAGGCGGTCCGCGGACGTGTAGACCGCGGCCGACCCGAGGTTCCGCCCGCGCGCGACGATCGAGATCTTCTGCTGCGCGACGCCCTGGCCGATGGCCTCGGCGACGACCGCGTGCCCGACCTCGTGGGTCGCGATGAGCTGCTTCTCGTGGTCGGACAGCACGTGGCCGCGCCGCTGCGGCCCGGAGACCACGCGCTCGATCGCCTCCTCCATGTCCTCCTGGCTGATCTGCGTGCGCCCGTCGCGGACGGTGAGCAGCGTCGCCTCGTTGATGACGTTCGCGAGCTCCGCGCCGGAGAAGCCGGGCGTCATCTGCGCGACCCGCTCGAGCGAGGCGTCGGGACCGAGCGGCTTGGCCTTCGCGTACAGCTCGAGGATCGCCACGCGCCCGTGCACGTCGGGCGTGTCGACGACGACCTGCCGGTCGAAGCGGCCCGGGCGCAGCAGCGCCGGGTCGAGGACGTCCGGGCGGTTCGTCGCGGCCATGACGCAGATGCCGAGCTCGGAGCCGAAGCCGTCCATCTCCACGAGGATCTGGTTCAGCGTCTGCTCGCGCTCGTCGTTGCCCTGGCCCATGCCGGCGCCGCGCTGGCGTCCGGCCGCGTCGAGCTCGTCGATGAAGATGATGGCCGGGGCCATCTCGCGCGCCTTGCGGAACAGGTCGCGCACGCGCGCCGCGCCGACGCCGACGAGCGACTCGACGAACTCGGAGGCGGAGACGCTGAAGAACGACGCCGCGGCCTCACCGGCCACCGCCTTCGCCAGGAGCGTCTTGCCGGTGCCGGGAGGGCCGACGAGCAGGACGCCCTTCGGGGCCGCGGCGCCCATCTGCTTGTACTTGCCGGGGTTCTCCAGGTAGTCGACGACCTCCTGGAGCTCCTCGAGCGCCTCGGGCACGCCGGCGACGTCCTTGCACGTCGTCGAGCGGTCCTTGTCGCCCTTCTTCCTCCCCTTGCCGCCGAACTTCGAGAACCCGGCGAAGGCCGCGGCGCCGCCGCTGCCCTTCGCGAGGATCGTGAAGAGGGTGAAGAGCGTGACCAGGATGAGGATCGGCAGCAGGAACTGCACGACGACCCGCTGCTCGGGCTTCATCGACTGCTGGTCGACGTCCAGCGTCGCCCGGCTCTTGACCATCGCGTCGATGATCCGCGACGTCTGGCCCTCGGACTTCGGGTACGCGGCCCAGAGCTGCTCCCCGTTGCGCGTCCTGACCTCGACGCGCGCGTCCTCGTCCTTCAGCGTCGCCGTCGCGACCTGACGCTGCTTCGCCGCCGTGAGCACCTGGTCCAGCGAGACCTCGCGCCCCGGCGACGACGGGCTGAGCCCGCCGAGCATCAGGAAGAACAGCGTGAACAGCAGCACGGCCAGTCCGAGCAGGAACCCGATGATGGGCTGGCTGCGGAAGTAGTCGACCGCGAACAACGCGACGTCTCTGACCTTCTTTGTGACGGTGTCGATCACGACCCCTTGCCCTCCTTGTTGGCGCCCGGCCCCCCGACCGGACGGACGACGATCTTCAGTTGCGTGGGCGGCTTGCGGCCGCGGAAGGTGACGACGAGCCGGCGCGCGCCGGGGCGCAGCGGGCGGCTGCTCAGGCGTCCGACGATGCGCTCGCCGCGCAGCGCGGTCACAAAGACGCGCGCGCGGGCCCGCAGCCGGAAGCTGAGGACCAGGCGGCGGCCGGTGCGCCGCGCCTTGAGCCCGACGAGCAGGCGCTGCGCGGGCTTCGCGTCGTCGGTCTTCGACGGCGTCTTCGGGCGGGCCGGGCGCCGGACCGTGCCGTCGGGCGCGAGCTGCGCGACGATCCGCTCGGGCTCGCGCGGCGCGGGCGCGGACGGGTCCTCGGGCGGCGGCGCGGGCTGCTCGGCGGGCGGCGGATCGACG
>DASZDF010000294.1:0-9814 GCA_035942275.1 Solirubrobacteraceae bacterium
GAGCAGCCGGGCCGCCGCGGCGACGGCGGCCGCGGGGTCGACGCGCTCGGCGGCGAGCGAGAGCCGCCACGCGTACGCGTCGAGGGCCGCCGCGAGGCGGCGGCGGTCCGGCGTGGGGAGCTTCGCGGCGGGGCGGAACTCGTTGCCCCGCCGGTGGCGGTCGAGCTCGGTCCGCAGCCCGGCTAGCCGCTCGTCGATCGAGCCGGTCAGGCCCTTGTCGCGGGCCCACAGCGCGTCGCGGATCGCGTCGAAGGCGACGGCGGCGCCGGCCGCCCGCGCCTCGACGCCGAGCAGGTCCGCCGTCCCGGCGTTGCGGGCGTCGAGCGAGAGCAGCCGGGCCGCCGAGGCGACGGCGGCCGCGGGATCGACGTGCTGGCGCTCCGCCCCCGCAGGCGCGAGCCGGCCCTCGTGCAGGCGCACGGCCACCGCGTCGCCCGCGCGGCGCGCGCTGCGCAGCGAAGCGGTCTCCGCGCGGACGTAGGCGGCGTACCGCGTCGCGCCCGAGCGCAGCAGCGGGTCGGCGGCCGCACGCGGCGGCTCCGACTCGCTCGCGCGGGCGAGCGTCAGCCCGGCGCCGAGGGCGAGCGCGAGGACAGCGAGGAGGGCTAGGCGGGCCATGCGTTAGGGCACCCTAATACCTACCGGCGCGGTCTGCTTTGCGGGTGCTCGAGCGCGCCGCGCAGCCGCGCCCGCGCCCGGTGCAGGCGGATCTTGACCGTCCCCTCCGGCACGTCGAGCGCCCGCGCGATCGCCGGCTGGGTCATGTCGTCGCCGTACCGCAGCAGCAGGACGCGCCGGTCCGCCGGCATGAGCGTCGCCAGCGCCGCCTCGACCGTCGTCCGGTCGTCGGCGCTCGACAGCCCGGCGCAGTCGGTGGCCAGGTCGGGAAGCCGCTCGACGAGGACCTCGCGCGCCCCCCGCCCCGCGAGGATGCGCGCCACCTCCCTGCGGACGATCGCGGCCAGCCACGGCCGCGGATCCGAGCGGCGGCGGCACGACGCCCGCGCCCGCCACGCCCGCGCGACCGCCTCCTGCGCGGCGTCCTCGGCGACGTCGCGGCGGTCCGTCTGGCGCCGCGCGACCGCGTTGCAGAACGCGAGCACCTGGGCCCAGTCCCACTCCGGCGCCTCGTGGAGGCCGCGATGGAACGCTCTGCTGCGTGCGGGGGGTCTCGATGACATGGGAGCAAGCATCAGCCACCCGCGCACACGTGACAGCAGTCCGATCGCCGCCCGCGCGGCGGTGGAGGCGACGGCGGCGGCCTACGACGTCCTGACGGCCGACCACGACTACGAGGCGTGGACCGCGCTGATCGCGTCGCTCGCCCACCGGCACGGGCTCCCGGAGCGCGGGCGGCTCCTCGACGTCGGGTGCGGGACGGGCAAGAGCTTCCTGCCGTGGCTCGCGCGCGGCTGGTCGGTCGTCGGCTGCGACTTCTCCGCCGCGATGCTCGCCCGGGCGCGGGCGAAGGCGCCGGAGGTCGAGCTGCTCGAGCGCGACGCGCGCGCCCTGGGCGACCTCGGCCGCTTCGAGCTCGTCCTCGCGCTCGACGACGTCGTCAACCTGCTCCCCGCCGTCGACCATCCCGACCTGTTCGGCGGCGTCGAGCGCAACCTCGCCCCAGGCGGGCTGTTCGCCTTCGACCTCAACACGCTCCACACGTTCCGGACCGCGTTCGCCACGACCCACGTCGTCGAGAGCGACGGGTGCGTCGTCGTCTGGAGCGGCCGCGCGGAGGCGACCTTCGGACCGGGCGACGCCGCCGACGCCGTCATGGAGGCGTTCGTCCGGGATGACGACGACGGCCGCTGGCGGCGGCGCCGCGGCGTGCACCGCGAGCACCACCATCCGCTCGGCCGCGTCGAGCGCGCCCTCGGCGCCGCCGGCCTCGAGCTCGTCGCCGCCTACGGCCAGGACCCGGCGTGCAACGTCGACCCGCGGCCCGACGAGCTCGCGCACAGCAAGCTCCTCGTCATCGCCCGCCGCGCTCGGCCTCGGCGATGAGCGTCGCCGCCGGCACCCGCAGGACCCGCGAGATGCGGAGGATGTTGTTCAGGGCGACGTTGCGCTCCCCGCGCTCGATCGCGCCGACGTAGTTGCGGTGCAGGCCGGCCTCCGCGGCGAGCCCCTCCTGCGACCACCCGAGCTCCTTGCGCCGCGCGCGGACCGCGGCGCCGAACGCGACGTGGGCTCGTGAGACCTGGGGCGCCACGCGCAGAAGGTGCCGCGTGGGCGCCGACTGTTCTACACACTATGAGTGGCGGCGGCGATCTCCCGGGCGGCCGGAGGCGTACCGTTGCAGACGATGCGCCTCACCCTCACCGGAGCCACCGGCCGCATCGGCCGCTCGATCGTCGAGGCCGCGAGCGCGCGGGGCGACGAGCTCACGGTGCTGACACGCAGCCCGGAGCGCGCCGCCTCGAAGCTGCCGCAGGGCGTCGAAGCGCTCGCGTGGGACCCGAAGGGCGGGCCGGCCCCCGCGACCGCGCTGTCCGGCCGCGACGCGGTGATCCACCTCGCCGGCGAGGACGTCGCCCAGCGCTGGTCGGACCGCGCCAAGCAGGAGATCCGGGAGAGCCGCGAGCTCGGCACCCGCAACCTGGTCGCCGGGATCGCCGCCGCCGAGCCGCGCCCGACGGCGCTCGTGAGCGCCTCGGCGGCCGGCTACTACGGCGCGCGCGGCGACGAGCCCGTCGACGAGACGGCGCCGCCGGCCGACGACTTCCTCGCGGGGGTCGTCGTCGCGTGGGAGCGCGAGGCGCGCCGGGCCGAGGAGCTCGGCGTCCGCGTCGCGCTGATGCGCACCGGCGTCGTCCTCTCCGCCGACGCGGGGGCGCTGAAGAAGATGCTCCCGCCGTTCCGCCTCGGCGTGGGCGGCCCCGTCGGCGGCGGGCGCCAGTACATCCCGTGGGTCCACCTCGACGACGTCGTCGGGATGTACCTCGAGGCCGCGGGCGACGAGCGCTGGAGCGGCCCGGTCAACGTCGTCGCGCCCGGCTCGGTGACCAACAAGGAGTTCTCGAAGGCGCTCGGGAAGGCCCTCCACCGTCCGGCGGTGGCGCCGGTCCCCGGCCTCGCGCTGAAGCTCCTCTACGGCGAGATGAGCCAGATCGTCCTCACCGGCGCGCGCATGGCGCCGACGCGCGCACAGGCGCTCGGCTACGCGTTCCGCCACCCGCGCGTGCAGGAGGCGCTGGAGGCGACCGTCTAGCCGGCCGTGCCGGTCGGACCCGGCCCGCCCACGGGCGCGGGCTCGGCCGCGGGGTCGATCGCCTCGTCGGCGTCGATCGACTTGCCGCCGAACGGCCCGATGACCTTCCAGTCGGACTCCGGCTTCGCCGGGATGACGAGCCAGGCGAGGACGCCGGGCGGGAAGATCAGCCCGGTCGCGAGGCCCCAGCGCTGGCCGTAGCCCTTGCGCTCGGACAGGTACTGGCACAGGATCGTGATCGCGAGCCACCCGAAGAGCAGCCACAGTGCCAGGGTTCCGATGACACCGAGAACGGTCATCCGCCGAGGTACGCCTCTCTGACCTCGGGGCTCTCGCGGAGCTTCGAGGACTCGTCGGTCAGCACGACCTTGCCTGTCTCGAGCACGTAGCCGCGGTGCGACACGCCGAGCGCGAAGTTCGCGTTCTGCTCGACCAGCAGGATGGTCGTGCCCTGCTTGTTGATCTCGGCGATCGTCTCGTAGATGCGCTCGGTGAGGATCGGCGAGATCCCCATCGACGGCTCGTCGAGCAGCAGCAGCTTCGGCCGCGCCATCAGCGCGCGCCCGATCGCGAGCATCTGCTGCTCGCCGCCGGACATCGTGCCCGCCTTCTGCGTCCGCCGCTCCTCGAGGCGCGGGAACAGCTCGAAGACCCGCGCGCGGTCCTTGTCGACGTCGGCATCGCGGCGCAGGTAGGCGCCCATGTCGAGGTTCTCGGACACGGTCATGCGCTGGAAGCACTTGCGGCCCTCGGGCGACTGCGAGATCCCGAGACGGACGATGTCCTGCGGCGCGATGCGGCTGATCTCCTTGCCGCGGAACTTGATCGTGCCTGTGCGCGCCGGCGTCAGGCCGGAGATCGAGCGCAGCGTCGTCGACTTCCCGGCGCCGTTGGCGCCGATGAGCGTGACGCACTCGCCCTCCTCGACCTTCAGGGTGATCCCCTTCAGCGCCTGGATGTTGCCGTAGTAGGTCTGGACGTCGTCCAGCTCGAGCAGCGACATCAGCCGTTCAGCTCCTTCGACGCCTGCTTGCCGAGGTACGCCTCGACGACCTGCGGGTTCGAGCGGACCTTCTGCGGGTCGCCCTCGGCGATCTTCTCGCCGTGGTCGAGCACGGTGATGTGCTCGGACACGCCCATGATCACCTTCATGTCGTGCTCGATGAGCAGGATCGACAGCCCGCGCTCGTCGCGCAGGCGGCGCATGAAGTCGGTGAGCTGGTCGGACTCGGCCGGGTTCATGCCCGCGGTCGGCTCGTCGAGGAGCAGCACCTGCGGGTCCGACGACAGCGCGCGCGCGATCTCGACTCGGCGCTGGTCGCCGTAACTGAGATTGATGGCCATCTGGTCGTGCGTGTTCGGCCGCAGGCCGACGTACTCGAGCGTCTCCTTCGCGTGCTCGCGCACGCGGTTCTCCTCGGCGCGGACACCGGGGGTGCGGAGGATCGAGCCGAACAGCCCGCCCTTCATCCGGGCGTGCTGGCCGACCATGACGTTCTCGACGGCGCTCATCGTGCCGAAGAGGCGGATGTTCTGGAACGTCCGCGCCATCCCGAGGGCCATGATCTTGTCCGGCCGGCCGCCGGTGATGTTCTTCCCGTCGAACGACACCGTCCCGATCGACGGCTTGTAGAGGCCGGTCAGGATGTTGAAGAACGTCGTCTTCCCCGCGCCGTTCGGCCCGATGATCGAGACGATCGCCTTGCGGGGGATCGAGAACGTGACGTCGTTGACCGCCGTGAGGCCGCCGAAGATCTTCGAGATGTTGTTGGCCTCGAGGATCGGGGCGCCGTCGCCGGTGGCCGCGGGCGGCGCGCCGGCCTGGGATGCGGAGACCGCGCCGCCGCTCACGGCATCCTCGCTTCGTAGACGGCCTCGTCGGTGCCGACGCCCTCCTCGAGCTCGAGCTGGCGCCTTCGTTCCGGCAACAGCCCCTCGGGTCTCAGGACCATCATGATCACGAGCAGGAAGCCGAAGATGCCGAACGACAGCTCGGTGAGGTCGAAGTCGAGCCCGACCTTCCCCGGCCACGTGTTGAACACGTTCGGGATCAGGTGGTTGTTGATCACCGACAGCACGACCGCGCCGAGGACGACGCCCCAGATCGAGCCGAGGCCGCCGAGGATGATCATCGCGAGGATGAAGATCGAGAAGGCGAACTGGAACTGGTCGGCGTTGACCGTGTTGAGGTAGGACGCGAGGAACGCGCCGGACATCCCGCCGAACGCGGCGCCGGTGCCGTAGGCCAGCAGCTTCGTCTTGACGAGCGGCACGCCCATCGAGGCGGCCGCGACCTCGTCCTCGCGCAGCGCGATCCACGCGCGCCCGAGCCGCGAGTCGCGCAGCCGGAAGTTCACGAACAGCACGAGGATGACCATCGCGAGCGCGAACCAGTACCACGGTCTGAGGTTCAGGGCGAGGAAGCGGTCGACGAACGGCGGGTCGATCTTGTCGACCGGCGTGACGCCCTGACGGCCGGCGGTCAGCGAGCCGCCGAAGATGTTCACCTCGTCGCCGTTGATGGCGACGCGGCCGATGATCTCGCCGAACGCGAGCGTCACGATCGCGATGTAGTCGCCGCGCAGGCGCAGCGTCGGCAGGCCGATGAGCATCCCCGCGATCGTCGTCGCGATGACGGCGAGCACGAGGATGATGAGGAAGTTGAAGTGGAACCCCGGCAGCTCGGAGGCCGGCTTGCCGACGCCTAGGCTGAAGCCCTCCTCGTTGTTGACGTTCGACCAGAAGCCGGACGCGAAGTACCCGACCGTGTAGGCGCCGATCGCGAAGAACGCGACGTAGCCGAGGTCGAGCAGCCCGGCGAAGCCGACGATGATGTTCAGGCCCAGCGCCATCACCACGTAGG
The DNA here is from genome assembly GCA_035942275.1 of Solirubrobacteraceae bacterium. Taxonomy (GTDB): domain Bacteria; phylum Actinomycetota; class Thermoleophilia; order Solirubrobacterales; family Solirubrobacteraceae; genus CADCVT01. Next base: position 6,075 of record DASZDF010000294.1, read on the forward strand.
CGGCGGCGAGGACCATGTTGTTCATGATGTCGCCGGCCTCGTCGAAGAGGAACGGCGCCAGCGCCGCGAGCGTCAGCACTAGGGCCGCGACGATCAGGTTCTGGCGGCCCGAGAGCTCGAGCGCGCCGCTGCGCTTGGTGGTCTCGGCCGCGGGGGCGGGAGCGTCGGTCGTGCTCATCCTGCCTCCCTCGTCTGCTCGCCGAGGAGCCCGGACGGCTTGAAGACCATGATCAGGACGAGGTAGGCGAAGACGTAGACCGGGGTCCACGCCGGGCCCATCTGGAAGATGCCGACGTCCTCCCGGTTGTCGATCATCTGCTGGATCATCCCGATGATGAAGCCGCCGAGGACGGCGCCCTTGATGTTGCCGATGCCGCCCATGACCGCCGCGGTGAACGCGATCAGCCCCGCGGTGAAGCCCTGGAAGTACCAGATCTGGGTCTGGTAGAGGACGTAGATCAGGCCGGCCGCGCCGGCCAGCGCGCCGCCCAGCAGGAACGTCGCCGAGATCGTCGTGTCGACGTTGATGCCCATGAGGCGGGCGGCCTCCGGGTCCTGCGCGGTCGCGCGCATCGCCTTGCCGAGCCGGCTGCGCGCGATGAAGGCCGTCATCAGGAGAACCAGCGGGATCGTCACGCCCACGGCGAGAACGTCGCCGCGCGTGATGATCACGTCGCCGAAGGTGATGAGGTCCTTCTGCGAGTCGATGATGTCCTCGACGCTGCGCGGCGAGCCGCCCTGCCACAGCAGCCCGACGTTCTGGAGAATGAACGAGAAGCCGACCGCCGTGATGAGCGGCGCGAGCTTCGGCGCGTTGCGCAACGGTCGGTACGCGACCCGTTCGATCATCGCGTTCATGGTCGACGGGAGGATCATCGCGACGATCAGCGTCGCGGCGATGCCGAGCACGAGGCCGACGGCCCCGGTCGTGGCCGTCAGGCCGATGACGCCGAAGAACCAGGCCGTCACGAACGAGCCGATCATGAAGACCTCGCCGTGGGCGAAGTTGATCAGCTCGATGATGCCGTAGACGAGCGTGTAGCCGATGGCCACGAGCGCCCAGATGGCCCCGTTGGAGAGGCCGTCGACGATGTTGTTCGCGAGCCGCGAGAGGTCGCCTTCGTCCTTGAGGTCGTCGACCGCGAAGACGATCGGCAGGATCAGCAGGACGGCGATGAGCCCGAAGCTCCCGACGAGCTTCCGGAAGGTGTCCCCCGGGCTGGGCCGGGGAGCGGGGACGCTGGCAGCTTCCATCGTTGGCGGTGATCAGATCAGGTACGGGGGCCGGCCGCAACCGGCCCCCGCTGCCCTGAGTCGATGCGGCCTAGGCCTCGCCGGCCTTGACCGTCTTGTCGAACTTCAGCGCACCGTCCTCGATGGTGTAGACGCCGTAGTCCGTGATCGTCGTGTCGCCGTTCTCGTCGATCGAGTACGTGCCGAGCACGCTGTCGCGGTCCTTCGTGTTGAACATCTCCTTGAGGATCTCCGTGCGATCCGTGGAGCCCGCCCGCTCGATCGCGTCGAGCACGAGGCGCGTGGCCTCGTAGGCGTAGAGCGCGTACACGTCGACGTTCTTCACGCCGTACTCGCTCTTGTACGTCTCGAAGAACTCCTGGCCCTCCGGCGGGTACTGCTCCGGATCCAGGGTCGCGACCGTGACCTTGATCTTCTTCGCGACGCCGGCGGGGACACCGCCCTCCTTCGGGTCGAAGAACTCGGCGTTGGACACACCGTCCGGGCCGTAGAGCTTCGCCGTCGGGATCGCCGCCGAGAAGTCCTTCATGATCTGGACGCCACCGTTCGGGGTGGTGCCCGAGAACACGAAGCAGTCGACCCCGGCCGACTTCGCGCGCCCGGCGAGGGAGCGGAAGTTGGACGCCTTCGGGTCGATGCCCTCGTTGAACGCGATCTTCAGGCCCTGCTCCTCCGCCGAGGTCTCGATGTTCTTGGAGAGACCGGCGCCGTAGACCTCCTTGTCGTTGGCGATCGCGACGTTCTTGCAGCCGTCCTCGCTCATGACCGTCGCCAGAGCCGCGCCCTGGATCGTGTCCTTCGGCACGATGCGCATGTAGTGGCGCTCACCCGACGGGTAGTACTTGTCGGGCTCGCCCGGCTCCGCGCCCGGCTCGTCGGACGTGAGGCCGACCGCCGTGTTGGCGAACGAGATCTGCGGGACCGGCGGCTGCGCCTCGTTGAGGAGCGGCAGCGAGATCGCCGAGGCGCCCGAGTTGAACTCGCCGATGTACGCGACGGCCTTGTCGTCCTGGGCGACACGACGCGCGTTGGCCGACGTGGCCTCCGGCGTCCAGTTGCCGACCTGGGCGGTCGAGTCGTCGAGCGACTTGTAGTTGACGGTGATGTTGCCGGCCTTGTTGTTGGCCTGCTTGAGGGCGAGCTCGATGCCCTTCACCGCAGCGGTGGTCTGAAGGCGCTGTGCGCCCTGGAGGGGAAGGCTCGAGTAGATGTTGACCGAGCCGCCCTCGCCACCGCCGCCTTCGGCGGTGGTCTCGGTACCGCCGCCGCCGCCTCCGTTGTCGTCGTCGTCACCGCAGGCCGCAAGGGCGAACGGCGCGATGCTCAGGACGAGCAGCAGCGTGATGAAACGTGGGAACCGCAAAGTTCCTCCTCCTAGAGGTAGGTCGTGCGACCAGAAGCGGGCGGAAGCCTATAGGTCGGAAGGCGCGCGTACCAAACGTCCACCGACGATCCGGAACGCGGCGAACGTGGCGCGTGGCCCTCCGGCCTGCCGGAGAGCCTCCCTGATCACTGCGGGACGGCTGCTCGCGTCCGCTCCCGCGGACTCGATCGCCTGCAGGACGAGCTGCATCGCGGCGTAGCCGAGCACCGCGCGACGGTGGGGCTCGGTGCCGTAGCGGGCGCGGAAGCGGCGGGCGAACGCGCGGCGCGCCGCGTCGTCCTCGGGCGCGATGCCGGTGAGCATCAGGCGGTCGCCCGCGCCGCCCGCGCGGGTGCCGAGCTCCGGCCCGAGCGCGACCGCATCGGGCGCGAAGAGGCGCACGCGGGGCGCGCCGGCGTGGACGGCCCGCAGCAGGTCGACCGCGAACGGCCGGTACGAGCCGCCGTAGACGAACGCGTCGGCGCGGTCGTCGCGCACGTCCTCGGCGATGTCGCGGGGCACCTCCCCCTTCGGGTCGAGGCGCTCGCGGTCGACGACCTCGATGCCGCTCGCGCGCAGCCGCTCCGCCAGGCGGCCGATCAGCGCGGTGCCGGCGACCTGCCGGTCGTCGGCGAGCGAGGCGCGGGTGACGCCCCGCCGGCGCATCAGCGCCACCAGCGCGTCGACCTGCTCGTCGTCGGCCGGCACGACGCGCGCGAAGGTGCGCTTCCCCGACGGGTAGTACTTGTCGGGCTCGCCGGGGGCGCCCATCTGGGTGAGCCCCGCGAACGTGTCGCCCGGGCTGACCTGGAGCATCCCGCCCTCGTTGAGGATCGGCAGCGAGATCGCCGACGCCCCCGCCTCCAGCTCGCCGAGGTAGGCGATGGTCTGGAGGTCCTCGACCGCGGTGCGCGCGTTGTCGGCGACCTTGCGCGGCGTCCAATGGCCGGTCTTCGGGTCGGCGCTGTCGAGGGAGACGTACGAGATCCGGAAGTCCCCGGCGCGGCCGCCCGCCTCCTCGAGTGCGAGCTTCTGCGCGCGCACGTGGTCGCGCGCGACCGGCTCGAGCGGGCCGGTCAGCGGGAGGCTCGAGTACACGGTCAGCGCGTCGCCGACGATGCGC
>DASZDF010000295.1:0-2333 GCA_035942275.1 Solirubrobacteraceae bacterium
CTCGTCCACCGGGCAGGCCACGCGTGGGAGCAGGCGGCGCTGCCCGCGCTCGCCGCGCGCGCGCCCCTGCTCCTCAACCCCGCGAACGTCGCGCCGCTCGCCTTCCCGCGCAACGTCGTCGTGATCCACGACGCGGCGGCCCTCCGCGAGCCCGGCTGGTACTCCCGGCTCTACGTGGCCTGGCAGCGCGCTCTGCTGCCCGCGCTGGCGCGGAGGGCGGTGCATCTCGTGACAGTCTCACAGTTCTCTCGGCACGAGCTGATCGACCTCCTCGACGCGGATCCCGCGAAGATCACCGTCATCCCCGGAGGCGTCGACGAGCGCTTCCGCCCCGGAGCCGACCCCGAACCCGCCCGTGCCGCCCTCGCCCTCGACCGCCCGTACGTCCTCACCGTCGCGAGCCGGACCGCCCGCAAGAACCTCGCCGCGTTGGAGCGGACGGCCGCGCGCCTCGCCGAGGAGGGGATCGACCTCGTCGCGGCGGGCGGAGCGCGCCCGCAGTTCCGCGAGGGGGGCGGCGGCGCGCGGCGCGGGGTCCGCTTCCTCGGGCACGTCCCCGACGCCCACCTTCCCGGCCTCTACGCCGGCGCGCGCGCGTTCGTGCTCCCCTCGCTCTACGAGGGGTTCGGGCTTCCGGCCCTGGAGGCGATGGCCTCCGGCGTCCCGGTGGTGGCGTCGGATCGCGGCGGGCTTCCGGAGGTCGTCGGGGAGGCGGGCGTCCTCGTCGATCCGGAGCGGCCGGAGGTGATCTGCGACGCAGTGCTGCGCGCGGCGGAGCGCGGGGAGGACGTGGAGCGGAGAGTGGCGGCCGGGGTCGCGCGCGCCGCGGAGCTCGGCTGGTCGCGGACCGCGGAGCGGATCGACGCGCTGGTGCGGGAGCTGCTCGCATGAGGGTCGCCGCCGCCACGAGCGCGAGGTTCCCGGACCTCGACGCCGACTCGATCCCGCTGCTCGCGGCGCTGGCGGACCGCGGCGTCGACGCCCGGCCGGCCGTCTGGAGCGACCCCGACGTCGACTGGGAGTCGTTCGACGCCGTCCTCATCCGCTCGACCTGGGACTACGACGAACGGCTGGACGAGTTCCTCGCCTGGGTCGCGAGCGTCCCCGTGCCGCTGTTCAACCCGCCGGAGGTCGTCGCCTGGAACGCGCACAAGTCGTACCTGCGCGACCTCGAGAGGCGCGGCGTCCCGGTCGTCGACACGGAGTGGATCGCCGCCGGAGAGAGCCTGACGGTTACCTGGCCCGAGGCGGTCGTCAAGCCCGCCGTCGACGCCTCCGCCAAGGGCCTGCGGCGCGCGGCGCGAGGCGAGCGCATCGCAGCGGACCGGGACCTGATGATCCAGCCCCTCCTGCGCTCGATCGAGACCGAGGGCGAGCTGAGCCTGCTCTACGCGGGCCGCGAGCTGAGCCACGCCGTGCGAAAGACGCCGCGCGAGGGCGACATCCGCGTCCAAGCGGAGTGGGGCGGCCGCACGATCCGCTTCGAGCCCGACACCGAGGCACGCAGCGTCGCGCGCAAGGCACTCGACGCGACCGACGGCGAGATCCTCTACGCGAGGGTCGACCTCGTCCGCGCGAACGACGGCACGCTGCGCCTCATCGAGCTCGAGCTCATCGAGCCGAGCCTGTTCCTCGTCGACGATCCCGAGGCGACCGCCCGCTTCGCGACCACGTTCAGCGCAGCCTTCGCACGGTTGCCCTGAACGCCCGCAGGGCCGGCTTGCTCACCGGCCTGCCCGAACGCATCCGCCGCAGGCCCGCGTACGAGAAGGACTCGTCGTCGCCCACCGGAGGCGACAGCCACGTGTACCAGTAGACGCCCTGGAGGCCGAGCCGCCGCCGCGCCGACGCGAGCATCGGCAGGATCTCCCTGATCCGGTCGGCCTGCCCGCGCTCCGTCGTCTCCCAGCCGTAGTTGAAGGTCGACTTCCCCTTCCCCGCCGACCACGAGATCTCGGTCAGCACCAGAGGCACGCGCCCGTCGCCCTCCCGCCGCATCGTCGCCCTCGCCAGCCGCACGATCTTCATCACGTTCGACGGCCGCCGGCTGAACGGGTGGATCGCCGCGGCGTCGAACAGCCCGCGGGCGCCGGCGTCGTAGAGCTTCCCGAGGTCCTTCCAGCTCTCGTTCGTCAGGCCCGCCGCCACGACCTGGGCCCACGGATCGACCGCGTTGATCGCCGGCCGCGCCGCCCGCAGGAGCTTCACGTACGTCCGCGGCCACGGGTCGCCCTCCCAGTAGCGGCCGATGTCCGGCTCGTTCCACACCTGCCAGGACACGATCGGCAGCACCGGGACGCCCGCCGACGACCAGAACGTCCCGCCGCGGCCGT
>DASZDF010000296.1:0-1603 GCA_035942275.1 Solirubrobacteraceae bacterium
ATCCGCGTCGGCGCGTTCGACGTGCCCGATCGCGACCGGCCGCGCGTGCACACGCGCCCGATCCCGCGCATCGGCGGGCTGGCGATCGCGGTGGGGATCCTTGTCCCGGTCCTCGTCTTCGTCGACCTGCGCGGGCCGCTCGTCGGGATCGTGATCGGGATCCCGATCGTCGCGGCGATCGGCCTCTACGACGACCTGCGCGGGCTGAGCGCGAAGACGAAGCTGCTGCTCGTGATGGCGGCGGCGCTGATCCCGGTCGTCGGCTACGACATGCACCTCCAGCGGATCGGGCTGCCGTTCGTGAGCTTCGACATCGGCGCGGAGGTCGGGATCCCGCTCACGCTTCTGTGGATCGCACTCGTCGCGAACCTCGTGAACCTCATCGACGGCATGGACGCGCTCGCCGCGGGGATCGTCGCGATCTCCAGCGCGGCGCTCGCCGTGCTCGCGATGTCGTTCGGGCGCGTCTCGGCGGCGGCGGTCGCCGCGATCGTGTGCGGCGCGACCGTCGGCTTCCTGCGCCACAACTACCACCCGGCGAAGATCTTCATGGGGGACAGCGGCGCGCTCACCCTCGGGTTCGTGCTCGGAGCGCTCGCGGTCGAGGGCGTGCTGAAGACGCCGGCGACCATCGCCCTCGCGGCGCCGCTGCTGATCATGGCCGTGCCGATCCTCGACACGTCGTTCGTGGTCGCGAAGCGCCTGAAGTACAAGCGCAAGCCGTGGGACGCCGACCAGAACCACTTCTACCACCGGTTCATGCGCATCGGGTACTCGCAGCGGCGCACCGCGGCGTACCTGCACCTGTGGGCGGGCGTGCTCGCCGGCTACGCGATGCTCGTGCGCTTCGTCCCCCCGCGCCCCCTCGGGATCTGGGACACCGGCAACGCGATCGTCGTCGGCATCGCCGGAGTCCTCGTCCTGATCGGCTCCGTCTGGATGGTCTACCAGCTCGAGATCCTCAAGGACCGCCACTTCCAGGTCCTCGCCCGCCGCAAGACCCCGCCGCCGGAGAGCGACACGGAGGAAGCGGTCGAGGAGTACGCCGCGGCGACGCGCGAGTAGGGGGGCACAACGCAACACTCGCGGCGCCGGAGGCCACGAGTGTGCATTTCGTCGCCTATAGCGCGCACTTCTGCACACACCCGGATTCCGGTGTGTGACGTCCGGCGGGCGGCCCGGCAGCATGCCGGCGCGGCGGCGACACGCTCGCGGCTCCAAGGGAAGGATCCCATCCTGCCGTCGGATACCGACGGTCAACCAGGACGCTTCCACCGTCCGGCGCCGCGCTTGGGGGGCACGGTCGGCCGCCACCGGCGGAACCGGACGATCCGGGCGCCAGCGGACGCGTGGGTGGAGCGACGCGCGATCGAACCCGCCTCCCCTCGGTGAGCCGTCAGACCACTCCGAGCCCGCCGAACGAAAGCGCGCGGAGCGCTACGAGACCGAGCCGCGCGAGCGCCATGCGCAGGGCTCGGCGGGGTCGCGGGTCGTCAGCGCGCGGCGGGGGGATCCGGAGCCGCGCTGCACGACGACGTCGGAGGGATCGCGGAGCACGCGGAGGCGGCCGTCGGCGACGAGCTGCTCGTCGACGCCTCCCATC
>DASZDF010000297.1:0-3479 GCA_035942275.1 Solirubrobacteraceae bacterium
GATCGCCGTCCCCATCCCGAACCGGTTGTTCGTGACCATGAAGACGATCGGCAGCTTCCACAGCGCCGCGAGGTTCATCGTCTCGCCGAACGTGCCCTGGTTCGAGGCGCCGTCGCCGAAGACGCAGAGGGTCACGTCGTCGGTGCCCTTGTAGTCGGAGGCGAGCGCGAGCCCGGCGCCGAGCGGCAGGTTGCCGCCGACGATCCCGTAGCCGCCCATGAAGCGGCGGTTCACGTCGAAGATGTGCATAGAGCCGCCGCGCCCGCCCGACGTCCCGTCGACCTTGCCGAACAGCTCGGCCATCACGTTGTCGGGGCTGGTCCCGCGCGCGAGCGCGTGCCCGTGCGAGCGGTAGGTCGAGATGAGGTAGTCGTCGGCGCGCAGCGCCTCGACCGCGCCGACGATCGTCGCCTCCTCGCCGATCGCCAGGTGGAGGAAGCCGCCGACCTTGGCCTTCGCGTACATCTGCCCCGCGCGCTCCTCGAAGCGGCGGATGAGCATCATCTTGCGCAGCCAGTCGCGCGCGGCGTCGGCTTCGGGAAGCTCCTGCTTATCCTTCTTCTTGGACTCCGCGCGGGTCGCCATCTCCTCGCACGGCACAGTACCGCTAAGGAGGCGAAGGCATGCGCTCCCGCCTCAGCGCACCTTCACCGTCCGCGCGTCCTGTCCCTGGCGGACCTCGCTGGTGGCCGGATCCATGCGCGACACGTAGGCGCTGACGTACGCCGTGCCGCGGTGGAACGAGCCCTCGAAGGGCGTGGCCACGACGGTGTACCGGTGCCAGCGCCGGTCACAGGTGGCGGCCGGCAGCCCGCGCTGGGTCCACACGAAGCCGTCGTCCTGGCTGACGGTGACGTTGGCCTCGAAGGGCTCGCCGAACGGCGCGCAGCGGACGGCGACGGTGACCCGGATCGAGCCGCCGTCGACGAGCTGCGCCGACGGCTGCACGCTGACCTGGATCGGCTCGGTCTTCGCGCCGGCGGAGGCGGGCAGGAGGGTGGCGGCCGCCACCGCGGCGGCCGCGAGGGACGTGACGAAGCGACGCACGACGGACTCCCTTCGACTGGCGGGGATCGCTGTGGCGACTCTACATCGTGCGGTCGAGCCGATCGAGGGCTGCGTCGCCGTGCAGGACGGTGTCGCCCGTCCAGAACGCGGGCGTGCTCGTCACTCCGCGCTCGCGCGCGAGCACCGTCGCCTCGTCGAGCCGCTGCGCGATCGAGCGCGTCTCGAGCGCCTTGAGGAGCGCGCGCGGGTGGATCTCGCAGGCGGCCGCCGCGATGAGGACGTTCTCGGAGTCGGCGAGCGAGCGGCCTCCGGCGTAGGCCTGGCGGAACGCGGCGAGGCAGAACGCGACGGTCTTGCCTCCCGCCTTCGCGTACGTCGCCGCGAGCTGCGCGAGCTCGCTGTCGAACGGGAAGTCGGGCGGCCAGCGGACGGGCTGCGGCGCCGCGCGCTCGATCTCCATCCGGAAGATCTCCTCGTCCTCGGCGCAGCGGAAGCCGCCCGCGAACGGCATCCGCACCGGGACCCACTCGCACGGCACCCGCACCGTGGACAGGATCCGCTCCGCGCTGAGCCAGGCCTCGGGCGAGGAGAGGTCGAGGTAGAAGGCCGGCTCAGCCGTGGATGAGCCAGCCATCCGCGGCGCGGGCGGCCTCCATCACGGCCTCCGACAGCGTCGGGTGGCCGTTGACGATCCGCGCCACCTCGGGGTAGCCGCCCTCGATGGCCTTCACGTTGACGAGCTCCTGGATGAGCTCGGTCGCGCGCGTCCCGACGATGTGGCCGCCGAGCAGCTCGCCGTACTTCTTGTCGCCGACGATCTTGATGAGCCCCGCACGGTCGCCGTAGACCGTGCCCGCGCCGACCGCGCCGTACTGGAGCTTGCCGACGACGACGTCGTGGCCCGCCTCCTTGGCCTGCGCCTCGGTGAGCCCGAACGAGCCGACGTTCGGCGTGCAGAACGTCGCGCGCGGGATGTCGATGTACTCGAGCGGGTGGGTCTCGTTCCCGACCGCGTCCTCTGCGGCGATGATCCCCTCGTCGGACGCCTTGTGGGCGAGGGCCGGGCCGCGCACGAGGTCGCCGATCGCGTAGACGTTCTCCTTCGACGTCCGCTGGCGCTCGTCCACCTCGATGAGGCCCTTGTCGTCGAGCTTGATGCCGGCGTCGTCGAGGCCGAGCCCCTCGACGTCCGGCCCGCGGCCCGCGGCGATGACGAGGTAGTCGACCTCGCCGGTCTCGCCGCCGTAGGAGAACTTCACGGACTTGTCCCCGGCCTCGACGTTCTCCACGAACGTCTTGGTGTGGATCGTCATCCCCTGCTTCTTCAGGCCGCGCTCGACGAGCTTGGAGATGTCGGCGTCCTCGGTGGGGACGACGCGCTCGAGGCCCTCGAAGAGCAGCACGTCGCTGCCGAGACGCGCGTAGGCCGACGCGATCTCGACGCCGGACGCGCCCGCGCCGACGACCGCGATGCGACCCGGAAGCTCGTCCAGGCTCCAGGCGCCCTCGGTCGCGATCACGCGGCCGCCGAACGTCGTGCCGGGGATCGGCTTGGGCACCGACCCCGTCGCGATGATGACCTTGCCCGCCTGGATCTCATTGCCGTCGAAGTTGCCGCCGATCTTGACGTTGCCGTCGTCGGTCAGCGCGCCGAAGCCCTCGATGTAGTCGATCTTGTTCTTCTTGAAGAGGCCGGAGACGCCGCCCGTCAGGGTCTTGATGACCTTCTTGCGCCGGTCGCTGATCGCGCCGAAGTCGACCTCGGGATCGGAGACCTTCAGCCCGAAGTCGCCGGCCTCGCGGATCTCGGTGAGGATGTCGGCGCTGCGCAGCACCGCCTTCGCCGGGATGCACGCGACGTTGAGGCACCGCCCGCCGACGACCTCCTTCTCCACGACCGCCGTCTTCAGCCCCACCTGCGCCGCCCTGACCGCCGCGACGTATCCGCCGGGACCGGAGCCGATGACGACGCAGTCGTAGGAGCTTTCAGCCATGCGGCGGGACTATACGTCGTCGGTTCTGGGACGGCGGTCAGGCATCTGGAGTCTTGCGAGCGCGCGGATCAGCTTCCAGAACAGCCAGCCGCCGAGGCCGACGATCGCGACGCACAGCGCGACCGCGGCGACGTTCGAGGCGACCGCGAGCGAGAGGCCGGCGATGACGATCGTGATCGCCAGCAGCGCCTGGAACCCGAGCACCGCCCAGTACCGCGCGCGCCACATCCCCGCCGCCGCGACGAGCATGAGGGCGGCGAAGAGGATCGTGCCGCCGGCCGACGGCTTGCGGTCGTTGACCTCGACGCCCGCGAGCAGCATCCCGACGTTGCCGACCGCGAGCAGCGCGGCGACGATCGCCGCGATCGTGACGGCGCCCGGGCGCTCGCCCGCCTCGAGCGGCTCGAGGCCCTGGCGGATCCGCTCGTTGCGCTCCTCGCCACGCGCGTAGCCGCGCTTCACCGCGTCGCCGGGAGC
>DASZDF010000298.1:0-1533 GCA_035942275.1 Solirubrobacteraceae bacterium
GTGTTCGTCAGGTCGTTGGCGACGACGATCGCGCCGCCGTCGCCGGTGAGCGCGGCCCGCACGTCGTGGACGGCGGACTCCGACAGCGTCGCGCGCGCGTCGGTGCCGCTCTCGCTGCCGTCGAGCGCTGCGCCCCATGCCGTCGTCTGCGGGTTCGACGAGGCGAACGTGAGCTGCCCCGCCTGCGGGCCGACGAGGGGTTCCGCGGCGTCGGTCCCGCCGCCCCAGGCGTAGATCTGCTGCGGCGGGCTCCAGTTCGCGCCGTTGTCGGCCGAGCGCCACAGCAGCGTCCTGCGGCCCGAGTAGTCGTTCATCGCGATGTAGAGCGTGCCGCCGCCGCCGTGGACGATGAACGGCCGCCCGCCGATGTCGGAGCTGAGCGCGCGCAGCACGGCGCACCCGGCCGCGCCGCGCGGCACCCGGCAGTAGAAGACGCGCGGCGTCTCGTCGCTCCACGTGACGTGGGCGGTCCCCGCGCCGTCGACGAGCAGGTGCGGGCTCGCGCCCTCGCCGACGGTGAACGGCACGCCGGCCTGCGCGGCGGCCGGCGCGAGGAGCGCCGTGGTGACGATCGCGAGGAGGGCCCTGCGCCGCATCAGCATGCCTGCACCGGCGCCGAGATCGACGTCGTCGCCGTGCCGCCGCCCTTCAGCCTCACCGTCACGGCCGCCCGGACCGTGTACTTCCTCTTCGCGTCGAGGTCGTCGGTCGGGACCGTCACGTCGAACGGCTTCCTGCGGTCCCTCTTCAGCCGCACCGCGCCGAGGAAGAAGTCCGCGCGCGCGATCCTCGCGAACCGGCTGCGCCTGCCGCCCCTCCTCTTCGCCGACAGGAACGCCGAGAAGGAGCTGTCGAGCTCGAGGCAGTTGCCGGGCACGTCGAGGCGCAGCCTCGCGCCGGGCACCTTGCGCGTCCGGCGCAGGATCGACGGCGGGTTCGGCGAGACCGCGTCGTCGACGGGCAGCGTGTTGACGACGCGGATCAGCTTGCGCGTCCCGTTCGTCCCGTCGCCGCCCTCGAAGGCCGCGAGGCCGATCGTGTCGGGCGCGAGCGCGACGTCCATGTCGGTCATCAGCGAGTCCTCGATCGCGATCGTCGTCGTGCGGTACGACGTGCCGCCGTTCGTCGAGAGCGCGAGCCGCAGCCGGTTGCCGTTCGGGTTGTTGAGCCGCCAGATCGCGGCGACCGCGCCCGAGGGGCCGACGTGCACGTCGTTGACGTAGCCGGTCTCGTCGATCGCCAGCGGCTTGCGGAACGCCGTGCCGTTCCACGCGCGCAGGTCCATGTGCGCGTCCGTCGGCGCGACGGTCGAGAGCATGTACGTGCCGCTCGTCCCGCCCGCGACGCGCGTCGTGTCGCCGATGCCGAGCTGCGCCGGCGCCGACCACGCCGCCTGGTCGCTCGGGTCGCCGCCGGGCGCCATGCGCTGGAAGGAGGCGGTGTTCGTGTCGAGGCTGTGGCCGACCACGACGAGGCCGCCGTCCTTCGTCGGGGCGACCTGCGTGTCGTAGGCGACGGCGGGGTCGAGCGTCG
>DASZDF010000299.1:0-3320 GCA_035942275.1 Solirubrobacteraceae bacterium
CACCTACGGCGCGCTCGTCGCCGTGAACACGGCGCTCGACCCGCTCACCGACCTGCCCGCGCGAGGCCTGCTGCTCGAGCACGTTCGCGTCGCGGTCGCCCGCGCCCGCCAGAGCGATCGCGCGGTGGCGGTGCTGCACGCCGGGATCGACCGCCTCGACCTCGTCGCGGCGGGGCTCGGGCGGGAGGCCTACGAGACGGTGATCCGCGACGTCGCCGCGCGGGTGCGCGAGGCGATGCCGGAAACCGCGATCGTGGCGAGCCTCGCCGACGGGGAGCTCGCGGTCCTCCTCAGCGACGTCCGCGGCGACCCCGCTTCGCTGGTCGAGACCGCGGCCGGTGAGGTGATCGTCGCCGCCGGGCGGCCGCTCGAGGTCGAGGGCGAGCGCTTCGAGCTCACGGCGAGGGTCGGCGCGAGCGTCCTGCCCGGTGACGCCGCCGACGAGCACGCCCTGCTGCGCCATGCCGACGCCGCCATGCGCAACGCCCGGCGCGGCGACGGCAACCGCGTCCTCTTCTACGACGGCGGCACGGCGGACGCCCTCGAACGCCTGCTCATCACCGGCCGCCTGCGGCGGGCGGTCGAGCGCAGCGAGCTGCTCCTGCACTTCCAGCCGATCTTCCGCCTGCCCGGCGGCGAGATCATGGCCGTCGAGGCACTGCTGCGCTGGCGCGACCCCGAACGCGGGCTCGTCCCGCCGCTCGACTTCATCCCCGTCGCCGAGTACACGGGGATGATCGAGCCGATCGGCCGCTGGGTCGTGGAGGCGTGCTGCGAGCAGGCCGCGCGCTGGCGCGAGGCCGGCCTGGACGTGCCGGTCAGCTTCAACGTCTCGCCGCGGCAGTTCCGCGACCCGTCGTTCGCCGAGAGCGTCGAGGACGCCGTCGCGCGGCACGGGATCCCGCCCTCGTCGCTCATCGTCGAGGTCACCGAGTCGGTGGCGATGCGCGAGCCCGCCTGCGTCGAGCCGGTCCTCGACCGGATGCGCGAGGGAGGCATCCGGCTGGCGATCGACGACTTCGGCGCCGGCTACTCGTCCCTCTCGCGGCTGCGCGACCTCGAGGTCGACCTGCTGAAGATCGACCGCACGTTCCTCGCCGAGGCGGCGACCGACGAGCGGGCGGGGCGCATCGTCGGCGCGGCGCTCGATCTCGCCGAGGCGCTCGACATGACCGCGGTCGCCGAGGGCGTCGAGACCCAGCAGCAGCGGCGGTTCCTCGTCGATCGCGGCTGCTCGCTGGCCCAGGGCTTCCACCTCGGGCGGCCGTTGCCGGCGGCCGAGGCCACCGCCCTGCTGCAACGCTGACACCCGTAAGACCGGCGCGGCCCCACAGAGGGATTCACGCGTGCCATCCGGTGGTTGAGATGCAACGCGCGGGGCAGACCCGCGCCATCCCCCGCGGGAAGGAGAGACCGAGATGAAGGCAGTGACCTGGCACGGCAGGCGCGACGTGCGCGTGGACGAGGTGCCCGATCCGCGGATCGAGGAGCCGACCGACGCGATCATCCGCGTCACGACGACGGCGCTGTGCGGGTCCGACCTCCACCTCTATGAGGTCCTCGGCCCCTTCATCCGGCAGGGGATGATCCTCGGCCACGAGCCGATGGGGATCGTCGAGGAGGTTGGGGCGGAGGTCACGAACCTGAAGCCCGGCGACCGGATCGTCATCCCGTTCCAGGTCGCGTGCGGGACGTGCTTCATGTGCGACCAGGGCCTCCAGACGCAGTGCGAGACGACGCAGACGCGCGAGGAGGGCATGGGGGCGATGCTCTTCGGCTACACGAAGCTCTACGGCGACAAGGACGGCGGGCAGGCGGAGCTCCTCCGCGTCCCGCAGGCGCAGTACACGCACATCAAGGTGCCGGAGGGCCCGCCGGACGAGCGCTTCGTCTACTTGTCGGACGTCCTGCCGACGGCGTGGCAGGCGGTCGAGTACGCCTCGGTGCCGGAGGGCGGGAGCGTGTGCGTGCTCGGGCTCGGGCCGATCGGCGACATGGCGTGCCGGATCGCGATGCACAAGGGCTTCCGGGTCATCGGCGTGGACCTCGTCGACGAGCGGTTGCAGCGCGTCTCGCAGCGCGGCGCCGAGACGGTCGACCTGCGCGAGGTCGACGACGTGGCCGAGGCGATCCGCTCGTTGACCGACGGCCGCGGGACCGACTCCGTCATCGACGCCGTCGGGATGGAGGCCCACGGCTCGCCCGGCGCGGCGCTCGCGCACCGGATGGTCGCGCTCCTGCCCGACATGGTCGGCGAGCAGGTCATGAAGCACGGCGGCATCGACAAGCTGAACGCGCTCTACACGGCGATCGACGCCGTGCGGCGCGGGGGCACGATCAGCCTCAGCGGCGTCTACGGCGGCACCGCCGACCCGCTGCCGCTGCTGACGATGTTCGACAAGCAGATCCAGTTCCGGATGGGGCAGGCGAACGTGAAGCGCTGGGCCGACGACATCCTGCCGCTCCTCACCGACGCCGACCCGCTCGGCGTCGAGGGCTTCCACACCCACACGGTCCCGCTCGACGAGGCGCCGCAGGCCTACGAGACGTTCCAGAAGAAGCAGGACGGCGCGATCAAGTACCTCTTCAAGCCGTAGGGCGGCTACTCGCCCTCGACGTAGCGCGCCACGACGACGCGCCGCCCGCGCGTGCACCGGTGCTCGAGGAAGAGCTGGCCCTGCCGGTTCCGGCAGCGGAAGCCCGCGAAGCGGCCGTTGCTGCCCTTCGCCCGGCGGATGAGCGCGCGGCCGCGGCGGCAGCTCATCCTGCGGACGGTGACGCGGTAGGTGATCGCGGACATGCGCAGCGACCCGCACTTGCGCCCGCGGACCGGCGGGGGCGGCCGGCCCTGGTTGACCTGCAGGACGGCCCCGATGACCGCGCCGTCGTCGGACCGCTCCCACACGTCGGTCCAGAACGCGTCGTCGTCGACCTTCGTCCAGTCGTAGTAGGTCCAGCCGGGCACGTCCAGGCCCTGCTTGACGACGTCGACCGCCTCGTCGCATCCGATCGACCCGCGCACGACGTAGATCAGCACGCGGTAGCCGGCGTGGTTCTCGTGCACGCGGCAGTCGGTGAGGCCCTCGACGCTCTTGGGCATCCGCGGCGCGGCGGCGGCCGTCGAGGGGAGCGCCACCGCGCAGGCGGCGGCGAGCACGAGAACGAAGCGTCCCGACATGCGCGGCAATCTACTCAGGGCGTAGCGTCCTGGTTGACCGTCGGTATCCGACGGCTATCCAGGACGGTTCGCGCGCGGCAGCGAGCGCAGCGTCGTCGCGGCGCCCCGGTAGCCCGGGTGCGTCGCGCGCAGGCGGTAGCGG
>DASZDF010000300.1:0-5147 GCA_035942275.1 Solirubrobacteraceae bacterium
AGGTCGTCGGGGTACGAGGCGTCGGCCATCAGCTGCTCTCCTCGGGTCGGTACAGGGGCTTGCGCTCGACGCGCGCGGTCCGTGTCTTCCCGCGGACGTCGATCTCGATCTCCGTGCCGGGCTCGGCCTTGTCCGGCGGCAGGTAGGCCATGCCGATGCCGACCTCCATGCTCGGGCTCAGCGTGCCGCTGGTCACCACGCCGCCGCCGGCGACCTCGTTGCCTTGTCGCGCGATGCCGGGGCCGGTCATCACGAACGGGGCGAGCTTCTCGCTCGGGCCCGCCTCGCGCACCGCGCGCACCGCCTCGGAGCCGATGAACCCGGTGTCCTCCTTGCAGCACCAGCCCAGGCCGGCCTCGATCGGCCCGCGCTCCTCCGTCAGGTCGTTGCCGTAGAGGTGGAAGCAGACCTCGAGGCGCAGCGTGTCGCGGGCGGCCAGCCCGACGGGCGTCGCCCCCTCGTGCGTGAGCAGGTCGAAGAGCGCGAGGGCGGCGCTGGGCGGGATCAGCAGCTCGACGCCGTCCTCGCCCGTGTAGCCGGTGCCGCACACCAGGACCGGCGAGCCGGCGAGGTCCATCTCGGCGACGCGGAAGCGCGCGGGCAGCTCGCACTGGGCGATCTTGGTCACGATCCCCCGGGCCTGCGGCCCCTGGACGGCGAGCATCGCGTAGTCGGCGTGCCGGTCGACGACCTCGGCGCCCTCGACGTCGCGGGCGTGGCGCTCGAACCACGCCAGGTCCTTCTCGTGGTTCGCGGCGTTCGTGACCGTCAGGAAGCGGTCGTCCGCGAGGCGGTAGGTGAAGAGGTCGTCGAGGACCCCGCCGTCCTCGCGGCACAGGACGCTGTACTGCGCCCCGCCGACCGCGATCTTCGACACGTCGTTGGAGAGCAGGCGCTGGAGGAGCTCGCCGGCGGCCGGACCGCGCGTCTCGATCTCGCCCATGTGGCTGACGTCGAAGACGCCGGCCTGGCTGCGGACCGCCAGGTGCTCCTGCCGGATCCCCTCGTACTGGACCGGCATGTGCCAGCCCGCGTACGGGACCATCCTCGCGCCTGCCTCGACGTGACGCTCGTGGAGCGGGGTGCGCTTGAGCGTGTCGGCGGACGCGGCCATCGGCCCCGTCGAGGCTACCAACGGCCTCCGCCGCTCAGCGCGCGGTCCCGACGAACTGCGCGCCGAACTGCCGCGCCCGATCCACGGTGGCGCCCTGGACGACGAAGTCGACCCGCGCGGGGGTGAGCGTGCCGCCCAGCCGCGCGCCCTCGGCGATCGCGTGCTGCCACGGGATGACGCCGAAGTGCGGCAGGCACGCCACGAGCTCCACGTCCGCGCCCAGGAGGTTGTGGCCCGCGGCCTCCTCGGTGTGGTCGTCGACGAGCGTGCCGGTCAGGTGCGCCCCGGCCAGAGCCAGCTGCCAGTACTTGAGGACGAGCGGCGGGGACGTCGCGCCGAACCGCTGCGCGGAGCGGAGGAACAGCGAGCCGTGCGCGAGGTTCCCCTGCACGCCGGCCTGCCCCAGCTGGAGCCGGATCGGGTTGCCGTCCGCACCGGCGGCGGGCGGGAAGTACGGCTCGAGCGGCGCATCGGAGACCGGCGCGCCCACGACGAGCGTCGCGGCCATCCGTGTCCGGGTGTCCACCGGCGTCCCGCCGCACGGGCTGAAGTGGCGGACGGCGGTGGTGAGGGTCCCGTCGTAGACGAAGGTGCGGTCGTCGGCGGGCGTCGCCGGGCCGCCGGCCGTCATCAACAGCCCCACGACCCCGGGGATGAGGATCCGTCCGGCCACGGCCGGCACGGGGGCTAGCTGTTCTGGGAGTCCTTGGTCCGGTAGACGTGGCAGAGCAGGTCGGTGAGGAGCTCGTCCAGGTCCTCCCGTGACGCCACCGTCAGCAGCGACAGGTGCTCGGCCAGTTCATCCGTGGTCATCTTCGCCGGCTTCTGCATGCTGCCGACCCTCCCACGGTCGGAGGACGGAGCGCAATACCCGGAAGTGGTGATTAGCGTCCAGTACGCGCTAGCGATCCCGCAGGAACGGCGGAATGTCGATCTCGTCGTCGGAGATCTCCAGCGAGGAGCGCTGCCGGTCGTCGAGGCGGACCTCGCGGTCGCGCCGGGGGTTGCGCAGCTCGTCGCGGACGGCGCGGGAGCGGCCGGCCTTGTCGAACCCGGTAGCGATCACCGTGACGCGGACGTCCTCGCCCAGCGTCTCGTCGATCACGGCGCCGAAGATGATGTTCGAGTCGTTGCTCGAGGCGGACGACACGATCTCCGCGGCCTCGTTGACCTCGAAGAGGCCGAGGTCGCGCCCGCCGGTGATGTTCAGCAGCACGCCGGTGGCGCCCTCGACCGACTCCTCGAGCAGCGGGCTCGAGATGGCGACCTTCGCGGCCTCGGCCGCGCGGCTCTCGCCCGAGGCCGTGCCGATGCCCATGAGGGCCGAGCCGGCGTCGGACATGATCGTCCGGACGTCGGCGAAGTCGAGGTTGATCAGGCCGGGGATCGTGATGAGGTCCGTGATGCCCTGGACGCCCTGGCGCAGGACGTCGTCGGCGAGCCGGAAGGCGTCGAGGATCGAGGTGCGCCGCTCGACGATCCCGAGCAGCTTCTCGTTCGGGATCACGATGAGCGTGTCGACCACCTCGCGGAGGCGGGCGATGCCCTCCTCCGCCTGGCGCGTGCGCTGGGTGCCCTCGAAGCCGAACGGCTTCGTGACGACGCCGACGGTCAGCGCGCCGATCTCCTCCTTGGCGATCTCCGCGATGACGGGCGCGGCGCCCGTCCCGGTGCCGCCGCCCTCGCCGGCGGTGACGAACACCATGTCCGCGCCCTTGAGCGCCTCCTTGATGTCGTCGCGCGACTCGTGCGCGGCGCCGGTGCCGATCTCGGGGCTCGCGCCCGCGCCGAGGCCCTTGGTCAGCTCGTGCCCGATGTTCAGCTTGATGTCGGCGTCGCACATCGCGAGCGCCTGCGCATCGGTGTTGGCAGCGATGAACTCGACGCCGCGAAGGCCGGCATCGACCATGCGGTTCACCGCGTTGGTGCCGCCGCCGCCGACACCGACGACCTTGATGACGGCGAGGTAGCTGCCGCTCGATTCCATGTTTGGAGTCCGACCCTTGAGTTAGCGTTGAGGGTTTCCAGCCCGACGGGCCCCGGAGGGCGGAAGGCACGGTATGCACGGGCACCGACGAAAGTCAACGCGAAGTCTAGCGGTGCAACGACAGTTGCAGATCGCGCAACCCTCGACATGAGCAGGAGAAACGCGATCGAGGTGCACTAGACCTCGAGTGGAGGTGGAGGGTGGCTCACGGCGCCGTTTCCGGGGCCGCCGGCGGCGTCGTCTGCGAGGTAGCGGGAGCGGCCGGATCGGCGGGCGTCGTGGCCGCCGGATCCGCCGGCGGCGCAGCGTTGGGAGCGGGCTCGCCGGCCGTCGCGCCGGGCGCGAGCTCCTCCTCCGTCCCGTCCTCCTCCTCGATCGGCGTGAGGCCGCCGGCGGCCGTGCGCTCGGGGACGCGCACGTCGACGTAGGTCGCTCCCTCGGCGGTCGGATCGGCGAGGACGCGCGCGGCGGCCGCCCACTTCGCCTCGAGGTCGGAGGCGGAGCCGAAGTAGACGATCGGGCCCTCCGCCATGCGGACGGTGAGGCCGCGCGGGCCGGCGAACGCGCGCTCGGCGCGACGCAGGAGCGGGCGCGGCGCGGCCCCCAGCAGCTCGAGCACGCGCTCGGAGCGGGAGTCGTCGATCAGAGGCAGGTCGTCGGGGGCGGTCGCGCCGCGCAGGACGGTGCCGCCCGCGGTGACCGGCATGCGGTCGTCGCCCTGGGCGACGACGGCGACCGGCTCGCGCTCGATGACCTCGATGCGCATCGCGTCGGGGAAGTCGCTCTCGACCTTCAGGTCGCCCACGGTCGGGAAGGTGTCGACCGCGGCGTGCAGCTCCTCCTCGCGGACGTGCAGGGTCGTCATCTCGCGCGCGACCGAGCGCAGCGCCGCCTCGATCTTCGGCGCGTCCGGGCCGCTGGCGCCGGTGATCGTGACCTCGTCGACCGCGACCAGGGGCGAGTCGCGCAGCCACGCGAGGCCGGCGACGAGAAGGACGAGCGCGGCCACGGCGGCGAGCAGCCACCCGCGGCGCGGGAGGGTGGACAGGCGGCGCATCCACCGGCCCTGTTCGCCGCGCGGCCGCGGATTCCTCCGCCCGCGCGGTCACTTCGCCGGAGCGGCCCCGTTCCCGTTCCCGTTCAGCGCGGCGCGCGACTCGAGCACCGAGTCGATGAGCCCGTACTCCGCCGCCTGCTCCGGCGTGAAGAAGCGGTCGCGCTCGAGGACCTCGCGCACCTCGGTCTCGTCGCGACCGGTGTGGTGCGCGTAGATCTCGACCATCCGCTGGCGGAGCGCGAGCGCCTCGGTCGCGTGGATCTCGATGTCGGTCGCCTGGCCCTGGAAGCCGCCGTGCGGCTGATGGGTGAGGATGCGGGCGTTCGGGAGCGCGAAGCGCTTGCCGGGCGTCCCGCCCGCGAGGAGCAGCGAGCCCATCGACATCGCGACGCCGACGCACGTCGTCTGGACGTCGGGCCGGATGAACTGCATCGCGTCGTAGATCGCGAAGCCCGCGTACACGACCCCTCCCGGGGAGTTGATGTAGATCGAGACGTCCTTGTCGGGGTCGTCGGCCTCGAGGTGCAGGAGCTGGGCGACGACGAGGTTCGCGACCTGGTCGTCGATCACGGTCCCGATGAAGACGACCCGCTCGCGCAGCAGGCGCGAGTAGATGTCGAACGAGCGCTCGCCGCGCGCGTCCTGCTCGACGACCACGGGGACGAGCGGCACGGCTAGAACCCGATCTTCGGGTCGTCGCCCGCGAGCCAGCGCAGGACGGCGGACCGCGCGAAGCGCCACTCGTCGCAGATGCGGCGGCCGGGGATCTCGCCGGACTCGGCGAGCTCGACCGCGGCCTCCTCCTCGACCTGGAGCAGCTCGGCGAGCTGCACGACCGTGAGAACCTCGCCGGCCGCGGCCGGCGTGAACGAGTGGCGACCCGTCGCCATCTGCTCCTCCCCCGCCTCGATGACGACCCGCCGCAGCCGGTCGGTCGAGTCCGGGCCGACGTAGCGGCCGATGAGGCCGCTGACGATGTCCTGCTTCGA
>DASZDF010000301.1:0-2334 GCA_035942275.1 Solirubrobacteraceae bacterium
CGGCTACCTCGGCTGGCGGCACGTCGCGCTGCTCCGCGAGCGCGGGCACGAGGTCACGCCGCTCGCGCGGCCCGGGCACCGCCCGCGCGCCGCCGCGCGAGACCTCGACCCGGTCGAGCTCGATGTCGGCAGCAGCGAGGCACGCGATCTCGTCGCCGGTCACGACGCGGTGCTCCACTTCGCGGGAGTGCCGGATCCGGCCGGCGCCGCCCGCGACCCGACCCGCGCCGTCCGCGAGAACGCCGGCACCACGCTCAACCTGCTCGACGGCTGCGCCGAGCACGGCGCCGTCCTCGTGTACCCGTCGAGCGCGCGCGCCGGGATCGAGCCGTCGCCCGACGCGTACGCCATGTCGAAGCGCCTCGGCGAGGAGGCGTGCCGGCTGCACGCCGCGCGCGCGGTCGTCCTGCGGCTGACGAGCGTCTTCGGCCCTGGGCAGGTCGCGTGGGAGGGGGCGACCGGCGCCATCGCCGCCTTCGCGGCCCGCGCCCTCGACGGCCGGCCGATCGCGATCCCCGGCAACCCGCAGCGCACCCGCGACTTCCTCTACGTCGACGACCTGGTGGACGGCGTGGAGCGGCTGGTCGCGGGCGCGGCGGCGGAGCGGCCCGCGGACGACGCCCTCCTCTACGCCGGCAGCGGCGTCGCCACGCCGCTCGTCGATGCCGCGCGGCTCGCGCTCGACGCCGCGGGCGCCGACGTCGAGGTCGCGCTTCCGGGCGGCGAGCTGCCGCCGGGAGAGGACGAGAGCTACGCCCTGGAACCGGGGGTCCCGCGGTTAGAGTTGACGCCCAGACCGCTCCGCGAGGCGGTCGCCGCGTATGTCGACTGGCTCCGCCTCCATCCAGAGCGTCCCGCTGCTCAAGGCCGCGCCTGACGCCGACCAGGTCGCCGACCGGCTGGAGGGCGGCGGCTGGCGCGGGATGGAGCTGGCGCTCATGCCGCCGCACGTCGCCGACGACGCCGCGCTCGACGGCGCGATCGCCGCGGTCAACGAGACCGTCGCCGGCCGCGATCTCGTGCTCACCGCGGAGGCGCCGGTCTCGTGGCCCAGCGGCGAGCACGTCCGCGTCGACCGGCTGACCGACGAGGCGCGCGCCGGCATCGACCGCAGCGCCCGGTTCGCCGCAGCGATCGCGTCGCCGGTCCTCACGATCCACCTCTACATCCCGCAGACCGCGCACGAGCTGCGCGCGGGCGATCCGGTCGACGACGACGCCGTCCACGAGTTCCTCTCGTTCTACGCGCGCACGTGCGCCGAGAACGGCGTCGCGCCGCTGATCGAGAACGTCCCGCCCGTGCTGCGCATGCGCACCGGCGGCGCGTTCTACACGCCGGTCGGCGGCCACTGGCGCGATCTGCAGCGCTGGCGCGAGCGGCTCCCCGAGCTCGGCTTCACGCTCGACACGTCGCACGCCGCGCTCTTCCGCGCCTTCGTCAACGCGTACCCGTCGCTCTTCGGCCTGGCCTCCGACGAGGGGCTCGAGCTGGAGCGCTACGTCGAGGAGCTGGGGCCCGCGACGCAGGTCGCGCACGTCTCGAACGCGTCGGGCGTCCTCGGTGAGGGTCTGCGCTACGACCGCGGCGAGCTCGACCTCGACCCCGTCGTCGCGCGGCTCGGCGAGCTCGTGCCCTACATCGTCGCCGAGATCAACGAGCCCGACCACCGCTTCTCGCCGAACATGAAGGACGGCTACCGCGCGATCGAGCGGGCGCTGCGCGCACCGGCCGAACGGTGGCGCCCGCCGCCGCGCCGGCTGCCGTCCGGCGGCCTGGACTGGCAGGAGGTCGTAGGCCGGCGCGACCCGGTGCCGGACGTCCTCGGCCTCCAGGACCACCTCGCGGGCCGCCGCGTGATGGTCACCGGCGGCGCCGGCTCGATCGGCCGCTCGCTGACGAGCCTGCTCGCGGCGTTCCGCCCCGCCCTGATCACCGTCCTCGACACGCACGAGGCCGCGCTCACGGCCGACCGTCACGCGAAGGGCGCCCCGCGCCTCGCGCGCTTCGAGCACGTGCTCTGCGACATCCGCGACCGCCGCCGGCTCGAGCACGAGACCCGGCGCGCGCGGCCGGACGTCGTCTTCCACCTCGCCGCCTACAAGCACGTCGACTGGGCGGAGCGCTACCCGGAGGAGTTCGCGGCGACGAACCTCGACGGGAGCTGGAACGTCCTGCGGGCGGCGCGCGACGCCGACACGGTCGTCGTCGCCTCGACGGACAAGGCCGCACGAGCGTCGTCGATGTACGGGCGCACGAAGCGGATGATGGAGACGCTGACCGCGCTGGCGGCCGAGCGCGCCGGCGGCGGCCGGGCCGCGGTACGGCTCGTCAACG
>DASZDF010000302.1:0-13063 GCA_035942275.1 Solirubrobacteraceae bacterium
GGCGTGCAGGGATCGCCGTTCGGCTTCGTGCCACCCGGATTCCCCTCGCACGGATCCGTGGGCGGGGTGCACGGGTCGCCGTTGGGCTTCGTGCCACCCGGGTTCCCCTCGCAGGGATCGGTCGGCGGCGGCTCGGTGTCGTAGCAGAACGAGATGTGGCTCAGGCCGTACGGCTTGCCGTTGCTCGGGTTGATCGGCGCGTGCAGGTCGTCGCCGCTCGTCGCCTCGGGCGAGTAGCGGTAGACGTTCGCGTTCGGGCCGCCCTTGACGATGACGGCATCGACGCCGGGCGTCGCGGTGAAGTCGAAGTACGCGCCCGAGGCCGTGACGACCGCGCTCTGCCCGCCGCCGCCGAGGCGGCTCGTGCCCTGGCCGGGCGACTCGATCTTGAGCTCCTTCCAGGACGCGGTGCCCTGGATGTCCGCGCAGTTCGGGTTGCCGGCGACGAACGTCGGCGTGGACGCAGCGGCGACGCCCGAGAGCGACACTGCTGCGATGGCGGCGCCGCTGACAACAGCGGCGAGACGGCGGATGCGAGGCGTGCGCGAGCGCACGGCCGTGGTCGTGTAGAACGTCGGTCGGGCCGACATAGCTGGGTCCTCCTTGACGTGGGAAGGATCCGAGCCGGCAGCTGAGCCGCCTCCTCCGGGAGAGGCCTCTGGCTTTGCGTCCCCGCCTCGCGACGGAGTTGCCTTGTACGTCTCGACGAGGCCGCCTCGGCGTCATTGCCTTGGCGACTTCGTGCTGGATTGATACCCCCTTCCCATCGGATGATCCACTAACTGGACAAGTGTCCGAGAAACACGCAGTCGCGCTCAAGTCGCGTCTGCGGGGCTCAGGCGGGACAAGCGCGTCCGGGCCTGCGCTGCACGCTGACGCAGCGGCGCAGTCGCGCCAGGTCCCGCGGCTCCATCCGCAGACGGGCGGTCGCGTGCCGCTGGACGAGCACCGCGGGGTCGCGGTTGCCCCGCATCTCGAGGCGGACCGCGAGGCTGCCGTCGCGTGCGATGCGGCGGGCGGCGTCGTCGTCGAGCGTCAGTGAGAAGGTGCCGTCGCGCCGGAAGCTGTACGCCTTCAGGCTGAGCTGCTGACCGTCGAGCGTGCGGAGCACGAGATGCCCGCAGGGGCGCAGCGTCCACGCCGCACACCTCACGCGCACGCGCGCCCGCGGGACGAATCGGCTCTCGGAGCTCCGATCCGTTCCGAAGTCGACCACGACCGGCCCGCGCACCTCCAGAGGGCACAGCCCGTCCTCGGCCAGCGTCAGCGGCGGCTCCGCCGCCGAGCGCAGGAGGATGCGGGTGCCGTCGCACGTCATGGCCGCCAGCGCGACCCGCGCTCCGTCGTAGTCCGCGTAGCTGATCCTCGCGCCGCCGTGGGTGGAAGCGAGGACGCGGCGGGAGCCGTCGAGCCCGGCGAGGCCCACCCGCGTGCGTCCCAGGGGGCGGGGCGCCGGTTCGAACGCCGCGCTGGTCTCCGCCGTGAGCGTCAGGACCCGGTCGCGCACGAACCCGCGGACGATCTCGGGTCGGATCCCGAGCCGGTGCAGCCCCGGTTCGGCGGGCGACAGCCATGCCGTGTCCTCGCCCGCCCGGAGGTCCGGGGCCATGAGCCTGTCGACCGCGACGAGCAGCTTGCCGTCCGGCTGCAGCCCGATCGCGTCCAGCCTCGGCCCGTCGACCGCCCCCGCCCGCAGCACCTCGCGGTCCGCGACCGCGTCGTAGAGGACCACGATGCCGCCCTCGCGCTGCCCGCCCTCGATCGTCCACGCGACGTAGGGACCCGCGACCTCGACGGCGCCGCTCGCCGACGGGAACAACCGCTCCTCACCGCTCGGCCGGCGGACGAGGACGTGGTAGCGCGATCCGCAGAAGAACGCGACCGCCATGACGTCGCGGCCGACCTCCGCCTTGTCCGGGTGGCACGCCACGGGCGTCAGGTCGACGGGCTGCATGCCGGCGCCGATGGTCCCCGCCCAGATGCCCCGAAACGCGGTGAACGTCGCGACGCTGCCGTTGCTCGACAACGCGTTGTAGTTGAACCCGCTGCGCACCAGCGGGCGCATCGTCCCGTCCGGACGGCCGCCCATGACGACCACGCCCGCGGCCGCGCCCGTCGGGCGGACCCAGACCGCGCCGTCTTCGACGAGGGCGAGCCCCGCGACCGGCCCCGACGGCACGCTGTCCGCCGCCGGCGCGGGCGCGGGGAGCGTCAGCGCGAGCAGCAGCGCGAGGAGCGGGCGCCTCATCGCACCCGAGACCCGCCGGAAGGAAGGAAGTTGCACGACGCATGCTCTAAAGTTCAAAAACTGAACTACATGACGGCGCAACGACACGATGCGTGAGCATCGCTACCAGCAGTTCTGCGGCCTGGCGCGCGCGCTCGACGTCGCGGGCGATCGGTGGACGCTGCTGATCGTCCGCGAGCTGGTGCCGGGGCCGCGGCGGTTCACCGACCTGATCGACGGCCTGCCGGGGATCAGTCGCGCCCTTCTCACCGAGCGGCTGCGCGAGCTCGAGGGCGAGGGCGTCGTCGCCCGGCAGGAGCTTTCTCCTCCCGCCGCGCGGCAGGTCTACACGCTGACGGACGAGGGCCGGGACCTCGCCGAGGCGATGTCCGGCCTGATCGCGTGGGGAGCGAGGCGCCTCGGCGAACGCGAGCCGGTCGAGAGCTTCCGCGCCCGCTGGATGACGGTCGGGATGGCGGCGCTGGCCGACCGGGAGGCCGCGAGGGGCGTCAGCGAGACCTACCAGTACGTCGTGGGCGGCAGCGCCTTCCACTTCACCGTCGACGACGGCGCGGTCCGGATCGACGACGGCCGCGCCCCCGATCCCGCGGTCACGCTGACGACCGACGAGGACACGTGGGCGGACATCGTCTCCGGGAGGATCACCGCGTCCGCGGCCGTCGCCACCGGCGCGCTGAGGGTCGAGGGGGACCGGCAGGCCGCGAAGCGCCTCGGCCGGATCTTCGGCCGCGACAGGATCTTCGCGCAGGCCGAGGCGGCGTTCGCGTGACCGGCGTCCTGACCTCGTCGACGGGGCGGGAGCCGTGTGGCTCCTCTCGCGTGGCCGAGGGAACGCCCGCGGGGCTGCGGGAGCTCGCCGAGCAGCTTGATGCCTACGGGTGGGCGGCCGAGATCATCGACGAGCAGTGGCGCCTCGTCTGGGTCTCCGACGAGCTGATGACGATGTACGGCGAGCCCGACCCCGAACGCGTCGGCGTCGGCCAGCACATCCTCGTGTCGCGGAGCAGGGGGCTCGCGCGCGGCGTGGTCACGCAGGAGAACGCCGAGCGCTGGCTGCGCCTCAACGGCCCGTTCCTGCTCGACGCGGCGGGCGGCCGGGGAGCGGACGTCGCCGAGCTGGCCGGCCCCTTCGGGTCGCGCGTCGTGGCGGCGTGCGAGCCGCAACGGGCTCCGGCGTTCTGGACGTCGGCGTTCGACTTCTCGCGCGAGGAGTTCTTCGGCCGGTTCGACTACATCGCGTGGCGGGTCGACGGCCCCGACGGGGAGCTGATCGGCCACGTCTTCCTCTACACCCTCGACGTGCCCGCCAGCATCGCGGCGCTGCTCATCCGCGGCGACCGGTCGATGCACGAGCGCATGGCCGCCCTCGTCGAGCCCGGGCAGCGCTCGGCGGCCGTCCTCTTCGCCGACCTGGAGGGCTCGGGCTCGCTGTCGCGCCGGCTCCCCAGCCCCGTGTACTTCCGGCTCATCCGCGACATCAGGACCGCGCTCGAGGCGGCGGTGGCGCGCTGCGGCGGGATCGTCGGCAAGCACGTCGGCGACGGCGTGACCGCCTACTTCCTCTCGCAGCAGGTCGGCTCCGCCTCCGGGGCCGCCCGGGCCGCGCTCGAGGCCGCGCGCCGGTTCCCGGACTGCGCGCGAGACGCCGCCGTCGCGCTGGCGGAGGACGGCCTGCCGGTCGATCCCGAGCGCTGCCGGCTGAAGGTCGCGGTGCACTGGGGCCCGAGCCTGTACGTCGGCCAGGTCGCAAGCCAGGGCCGGCTCGAGATCACGGCGCTCGGCGACGAGATGAACGAGGCCGCCCGGATCGAGGAGACCGCCGAGGGCGGCGAGGTGCTCGCCTCGAAGCCGCTGCTCGAGCGGCTCGCGCCGGACGACGCGGCCGCCGTCGGGGTGGACCCGGCCCGCGTCGCCTACCGCGCGCTCGGCGACATCGACGCGGCGAGCGAGAAGGCCAGGCGCGACGCCGGCTCGGTCGCGGTCACCGACGTCGCGGGCGTTCCTCCCACGACGCCGGCGTCGCGCTAGCGTCGCGGCGTGGCTGGACCGCACGCGAGCGGCAGCGAGCCCTTCGACGGGCTCGGCGGGACGCTCTACGACCTCTACATCCGCGCGCGGCCGATCGCGAACGTGGTCGGGCGCGTCGCGTGGGGGCTCGACGGCAGACTCATGTACCGCCACATGGAACGGGCTGTGCGGTCGGTCGCGGCCTCGCGCCGGGTGCTCTACGTCCCGTGCGGCGGCGGGCTCGAGCTGCGGTGGCTGGGGCCGAACGACCCAGCGCGGGTGATCGCCGTCGACGGCGCGGAGCACATGGTCCGCCGCACCCGGAGGTACGCGCAACGGCGGGGGCTGGAACGGGTGGAGGCGGTGCAGGCCGACGTGACGTCCCTGCCGCTCGAGGACGCGAGCGTCGACGCGGTCCTCCTCTACAACGGCCTGCACCACTTCAGCGACCCGGCGGCCGCCGTCGCCGAGGTCGCCCGGTGCTGCGCGCCGGGCGCGGCCGTGCACGGCGGCACGTTCGTCCTCGGCGAGGGGGCGCGGTGGGACAGGAACCTCCGGCGCACGCGGCGCGCCGGATCGATGGGCCCGGCCGGCACGCGCGAGGACGCCCGGGGCTGGTTCGGGGCGGCCGGCCTGCGCCTGCACGGCGAGCAGCTCAGCGGCTGCTTCTGGATGTTCGAGGCCTCGCGCGGCCCGGCCCGCTGAGCTTCTACGACCGGACGAACGTGATCACGGCCGCCGCTCGCGTGCACCGGAAGCGCACCGACGCCAGCCCGCTGTCGCGCTCGCGGCCGACGCACGCGAAGCGCCTCGCGCGGTAGCGCACGACGCGCCCGTCGTCGCCCTGCGGGCCGTACGGCGCCGAGGCGCGGGCCACGCTGCGCGCGGTGCGGCAGCTCACGCCGCGCGCGCGGATCTGGAACGCGCCGTTGTCGCTGTTGGGCTCGAAGCCGACGAACCCGCACGATCGCGTGGTGGCGGCGCCGGCCGGGGCGGGGAGAGCGAGGGCGAGCGTCACGGTCGCCGTCGCGAGCACGAGTCGTCTCATGCCGCGGACGATCTCACGTTCGCCGCGCGCGGGTGCACGAGCCGCGCGGCGACGACCCCGCCTACCGCGCCGAACAGGTGGCCCTGCCACGAGACGCCCGGCGTCGGCACGAGGCCGAAGAGCAGCGTCGTCCCGTAGACCCCGAGCACGAGCACCGCGACCCCGACGTCGATCAGCCGGCGCGTCCAGAACGCGCGCGACGTCAGGTACGTCGCGTAGCCGAACACGACGCCGCTCGCCCCGATGTGCACGGTGTTGTCCGGACCGACGAGCCACGTCCCGAGGCCGCCGACCACGACGACGACCGCCGTCACCGCGGCCACCCGCACCAGCCCGCTCACGGCGATCGCGAAGCCGAGCACGAGGAACGGGATCGTGTTCCCGATCAGGTGCCCGAAGCCGCCGTGCAGGAACGGCGCGAAGAGGATCCCGGGAAGGCCGTCGGTCTGCCGCGGCTCGATGCCGTGGGAATCCAGGTCGAACGCGATCACGTCGACGATCTCGACCGCCCACATGACCGCCGCCATCCCGGCCAGCAGGACGAGCCCGTCGTTGCGGGTGCTGCGTGGCGCTTCGGCGGCGGTGCTCATGCCGTCAAGGCTACGGCTCGCGCCGGCCCGCGGGGCGGCATCCTTCGCCCGCAGCGATGGCGGGCGACTACGGACGACACGGCGCGGGCGAGGACGACGTCCGCGTCGTGCGCGCCATCTACGCGGCGTTCGCCGGGCGCGACATCGACGCCGCGCTCGCCCACGTCGCCGAGGACGTCGAGTTCGAGCCGAGCGGGACCGCGCAGCTCACCGGCCGTACGGAGCCCTACCGCGGCCACGACGGCCTGCGCGAGTACTTCGCGGACGCCGCCCGCGTGTGGGACGAGCTGACGCTGCACGCCGACGACGTCCGCGCGACGGCCGGGAGCGTCGTCGTCTTCGGCCACGTCGAGGGGCGGGTCGGCGGCGCGCCGGTGCGCCGCGGGGTCGTCTGGGTGTGGCGGATCCGCGACGGCAAGGCGGTCGCGATGCGCGCGAACGACGTCGGAGACGTCCGGCCGGGTTGACGAAGCCACTACGGTGCGCCGAGTGCCCGCCCTGGTCCTCGGCCCCGTCCTGCGCTTCGTCGACGAGACCGAGGCGACGCTCTGGGTGGAGACCGACGCGCCGTGCGTGGTCGAGGTCCTCGGCCACGAGCAGCGCACGTTCCACGTCAGCGGCCACCACTACGCGCTGGTCCACGTCGAGGGGCTCGAGGCCGGCACCACGAACCCCTACGAGGTGCGCCTCGACGGCGAGCGCTGCTGGCCCGACCTCGCGCCCGAGGGGTTCCCGCAGAGCGTCATCCGCACCCCGTCGGAGGAGCACCCGGCGCGCATCGCGTTCGGCTCGTGCCGCGTGTCGGTTCCGCACGAGCCGCCGTACGCGCTGCCGAAGGAGGACGACAGCCGGGGCCGCGAGGTCGACGCGCTGCGAGCGCTCGCGCTGCGGATGCGCGACCAGCCGATGGAGGAGTGGCCGTCGCGGCTGATCATGCTCGGCGACCAGGTCTACGCGGACGAGGTCTCGCCGCGCGCCTGCGAGTTCCTCCGCTCGCGGCGCGACACGAGCGAGCCGCCCGGCGAGGAGGTCGCCAACTTCGAGGAGTACACCCGCCTGTACTGGGAGTCGTGGGGCGAGCCGGTGATGCGGTGGCTGCTCTCGACGGTCGCCACGGCGATGATCTTCGACGACCACGACGTCCACGACGACTGGAACATCTCGGGCGAGTGGCTCGAGGACATGCGCAGGCTCGACTGGTGGGACGAGCGCATCCGCGGCGCGTTCACCTCGTACTGGATCTACCAGCACATCGGCAACCTCGAGCCGTCGCACCTGCACGAGGACGAGTGCTACGACAAGGTCTGCGGCGCCGACGACGGCGCGGAGATCCTGCGCCGCTTCGCGCTGGAGGCCGACCGCGAGACGGCGGGCACGCGCTGGAGCTTCTGCCGCGACTACGGCGGCGTGCGGGTCATCGTCATCGACTCGCGCGCGGGCCGCTCGTTCGACGACGGCAGGCGGTGGATGGTCGACGAGCACGAGTGGGAGTGGATCTGCGAGCGCCTCGTCGGCGGC
Source organism: Solirubrobacteraceae bacterium (assembly GCA_035942275.1). Lineage (GTDB taxonomy): Bacteria > Actinomycetota > Thermoleophilia > Solirubrobacterales > Solirubrobacteraceae > CADCVT01. The sequence continues at coordinate 7,412 of DASZDF010000302.1, forward strand.
CACGACCACCTCGTCATCGGGACGACGCTGCCGGTCCTGCTCGGTCACGGCCTGCACTACCTCGAGGCGTGGAACGAGGCGATGTCCGCCGGCGCGAACGGCAGGCTCCTCGCGCGGCTCGGCGAGAAGATCCGCCGGGCCGGCGACCTGGAGCACTGGGCCGCGTTCGGCGACTCGTTCGCGCTGCTGACCAAGCGCATCGAGGAGGTCGCGGCCGGCAGGCACGGCGACCCGCCGGCGTCGATCGTCCTGCTCTCGGGCGACGTGCACCACGCCTACCTCGCCGAGGTCGCGTTCCGCCGCGACTCCGGCGCGAAGAGCGCCGTCTACCAGGCCGTCTGCTCGCCGTTCCGCAACCCGCTCGACGACCGCGAGCGGCGCGTCGTGCGGTTCGGGACCTCGCGCGCGGGCCACGCGATCGCGCGCGCCCTGGCGCGCACCGCCGGCGTCCGCGACCCCGAGCGCATCCGCTGGCGCATCAGCGACGGCCCGTGGTTCGACAACCAGGTGGCGACGCTCGAGTTGCACGAGCGCCGCGCCTCGCTGCGGGTGGAGCGCACGCTGCCGCAGGAGTGGGAGGACCCGAAGCTCCACGAGTGCCTCGACCGCCGGCTGGCGTGAGGCGAGCGGCGCCGCCGCCGGAGGAGAGCGTGGGGCGAGCGGCTGCGCGCCAGAGGAGGCGCGCGGCTCGTGACGAACTGCACGTGCATGAGCACTCCTGTGTCGCGCCCCGACCCGGTCCCGCCGCTCGTCCTGCGGAGCGTCGCGGCCTCCGGCATCTTCTTCGCCGTCCTGCTGGTCATCGCGTTCGCCCTCGGCCTGAAGGAGCCGCCGGCTGCGGACGACCCTGTCGCAGACTGGACGCAGTTCGCCCGCGACAACGAGGACGACGTGCGGATCGGCGCGCTGGCGTTCGGCCTCGCGACGTACCCGTTCGTGCTCTGGCTCGGGTACCTGCGCAGCGTGATGGGCGAGGCCGAGGTGCGGACGCGCGGGTTCAGCCGAGGCGCGTACATGGTCCTCATCGGCGGCGTGCTCGGGATCGTCGGGCTGTCGCTGTTCGTCTTCCTGAGCGCGCTGGCGATCCAGCAGCCGGACACGCCGCCGGAGACGATCAGGGCGCTGGCGGAGCTCGGTGGCGCCGGCATCGGGCTGGGCTCCGGCGGCTTCGGGGCCTGCCTCGTGACGGTCGGGCTCATCAACGTCGGGATCCGCGCGCTGCCGGTGTGGCTCGGCTGGGTCGCGCTCGCGGCCGGCCTGGCGTTCGTCCTCCAGTTCGGCGTGATGCTCAGCGATACCGGCGACGACGACAACTTCTTCGGGGTGTTCTTCCCGATCGCGTTCCTGCTGCTCGTGATCTTCGCGATCGGGTCGAGCGTCACGTTCCTGCGCGAGCAGGCGGCGCCTCCGGGCGCGCCGCCGCCCGCCTAGGAGCGGAGCGGGGTCAGGCGACGATCAGCGAGGTCGGCTCGGCCGGGTCCACCTTGACGGGGACCGTCGCGCCGGGCTGGAACTGCGCCGCGGCGATCATCGCGATGACCTGGCGGTGCCTGGCCGCGTAGGGGGTCATGCCGTCGACGGTGACCTGGAGGTCCATCTCGACCTCCGGGTTCTCGTTGACGAACGTGCCGGTCTGGCGCGGCGCGGTGATCGGCGCGGTGCCGGGCCGCCCGTTGACGGCGAGGTGCTGAGCCTTCTGCGCGTCGGCCTGCATGTCGTTCATCGTCGAGCTCATCTGCGACATGCCGTCCTTCGACATGCGCATCAGGCCGCCCATGCCCCGGTACTCCTGCGGGGTCATGTCCTTGGCCTGCTTCTGCACGTTGCGGAGATCCTTGAAGAAACCCATGCCGCGGATGCTCTCGCTCGGAGCGCTCCGCGTCAGTGTCATGTCGGTCTCAATCGGCGTCGGGCCGGCGGCGGTTCGCCTTCTTCTCGCCCGCCCGCCGCTTGGCCTCGAGGCGCCGCCGCCGCGACGCGGCGGTGGGCTTCGTCGGGCGGCGCTTGCGCGGGACGTGGAGCGCGTGCGCGAGCCGCCGCGCCAGGCGCTCGAGCGCGAGGTCGCGGTTGCGCGCCTGGCTGCGCGCGTCCTGGGCGACGCCGACCACCCGCGGGCCCGCGCGCTCGACCACCCGTCGCTTCTGCTCCGCGCTCAGCGTGCGCGACGCCTCGACGTCGAACGACGCCTCGATCCGCGACGCGGTGACGTTCGCGTGCTGGCCGCCGGGCCCGCTGGACCGGCTCGCGCGGACCACGATCTCGTCGAGCGGGATCGCCACGCCCGGCGTCACCCGCAGCGGCTCGCGCATGCCCCGCTTCCTACCACGCCGAGCGGGTACCCAGCGGGCATGCCGCTGCTCGCGCTCACGGTCCTGCTCCTCGTCGCCCTGCTCGCCGCCCCCGCGGCGGCGCAGACCGGCTCGGTCAGCGAGCGCGTCGACCCGGCCCTCAGCGGCCACTTCCCCGACGAGGACCTCGTGCCGCCGCTCGAGGCGCGGTGGTCGATCCCGGCGCGGGTGAAGACGGTCCTCGCCGCCGACGGCCGCGTCTACGTCACCGACGAGAACGGCGCCGTGGCCTTCGACCTCGCGACCGGCGCGCGCCTGTGGGCGACCGGGTTCGACAGCCCGCAGAGCACGGCGTACGAGAGCGGGATGCTGCTCGTGCGCGACACGCGGCGCGTCGTCGCGCTCGACGCCGCGACGGGCGCCGCGCGGTGGGAGAAGACGCTGGTCGACCAGACGTCGTTCGGCCGGAGCAAGGTCGTCGCCGGCTCCGGGACGGTGTACGCGGGGGACGACTACGGCACGCACGCCCTGCGCGCGAGCGACGGGCAGGAGCTGTGGGTGGCGCGGATCGGCGCGGGCGACGGCGCCGCGCTCGACGAGAGCCGCATCTACACGATGGGCGGCTGCGGCAGCACCCACGCCTACGACCGCGCGACCGGCGCGAACGTGTGGAACGCGGAGAGCCACTGCAGCGGTGGGGGCGACGACTACCCGGCGCTCGTGGGCGGGCGGCTCTACACGTCGGAGGAGCGCTACCTCGAGCCCCGCGGCCGGGTCGGGCAGGCGATCTACGACCCGGCGACCGGCGCGCAGCTCGGCACGTTCGCGGGCCGGCTGCCGGTGTTCGTCGACGGCCTCGCGGTCGTTCCCGACGGGGTCGAGCTGCGCGCGCTCGACGCCGCGACCGGCGAGCTGCGCTGGCGCAACACCGGCCAGGTCAACGCGGTCATCGCGATCGGCCACGACGTCTACGGCATGCGCGGCGAGCGGCTGACCGCGTTCTCCGGCGAGGACGGGCGCGTGATCTGGGATCGGAAGCTCGGCATCGACGACGACTACTCGCCGGTCACCGCCGCCGCGCCGGGCACGCTGCTGCTCGCCTACAACGGACGTCTGACCGCGTGGGAGAGCGCGCTGAAGCCGGCGCCGCGGTCGGTCGCGCTCGGCGTCGACGACAGCGACGTGCGGGCCGGCGCCTCGGTGACGCTCGTCGGGGTGCTCGGGCGCGAGCTGCGCGGGTCGGGGGTGCAGGTGCGGGTCGAGGGCGGGCTGTGGCCGGACGGGCCGTTCGAGCGGCTCGACGACGTGCGGGCGGCACGCGACGGGGGCTTCACCACCGACGCGACCGTCTACTCCAACTCGCGCTTCCGCGTCGGCGCGCCGGGCGAGGCGAACGACGTCGTCACGGTCTACGCGTATCCGGACGTCACGGTCGGGCACGTGCGCCGCGGCAGGGTGGGCGTCACGGTGAAGACGCCGCGCACGCGGCTCGCGGGGCGCACGCTCGTCCTCTACCGCGACCCGCCGGGGGACGGGGCGCTCGAGCGGCTCGGCTCCACGCGCCTGCGCGCCGCGGGCTCCGGGCGCTCGCGCGGCACGGTGCGGCTGGAACGGCGGCCCCGCGTCCGCGACGACGTCCAGTCGTGCGTCCGCGGGCAGCTGCGGCTCGGCTTCGGCCGGCCCGGCGCGCTGAGCCGCCGCTGTGGCGCCCGGAGGATCTCGGCCTGAGCTCGGTCGCGTCGATCCACCGCGCGGTGGCGGCCGGCTTCCTCGCGCTGTCGCTCGCCAACGTGTTCTTCGCGGGGCTGGCGTCGTTCGGCGAGATGACCTACCACGCGCACTCGGACCTCGGCTCCCTGCTCATGGCGTGGGCGGCCGTGCTGGCCGTCCTCGCGGTGATCGACCGGCCGGAGGCGCGCGAGGCGAGCCTCGTGCTCGTCGTGCTCATGCTGCTCGAGGTCGTGCTCGGCGTCTTCGGCGACGAGATCGGCGCCCTCGGCGGGCTGCACGCGCTCAACGCCCTGGTCGTCCTGTACGCCGCGCACCAGGCGATGCGCGGGCTGCCGGTGCGGCCCGCCTAGCGGGCGATCCCCTCGACGAGCCCCGGGTTCGCGGTGAGGCGCACCTGGCCCGGCTCGAGGTCCGCGTCGCGCAGCAGCGCGTGCAGCTCGGCCACCGAGCGCTGGCGGCCGCCGTCGGTCTGGGTGAGCATGTGGACGTCGACGAACGACGCGACCGACTCGACCACGTTCGGCTCCTGGAGCGTCTCGACGAGCACGAGCCTCGAGCCGGGCGGCATCGCCCTGCGGACCGTCCTCAGGATGGTGCGGCAGCGCTCGTCGTCCCAGTCGTGCAGGACGTCCTTCATCACGTAGACGTCGGCCTTCGCGGTCACGCTCTCGAAGAAGTTGCCCTCGCTCAGCTCGACCCGGCCGCGGACGCCCTTGTCCTTCAGGTACGGGTCGGCCTCCGCGAGTACGCCCGCGCCGTCGACGAGCACGCCCCTCAGGCCCGGGCGCGCCTTCAGGACGCCGCTCAGCAGCGTGCCGATCCCTCCGGCGACGTCGCAGACGGTGCCGCTCTCGGGCCACGGGTAGCCGGCGACGATCGACGGCAGGTCGACCTCGGTGATGCGGCGCATCCCGGCCGCGAACTGGCGCTCCTCGTCGGGGTGCTTCTCGAAGTACGACCAGACCGACTCGCCGTGGGTCGCGGGGAAGGCAGGCTCGCCGGTGCGGATGCTCTCGGTGACGTTCTGCCACGCCTCCTGCGTCGAGCGCTCGGTCAGGTAGAGGATCCACGGGCGCATGGAGGAGGGATGGTCGGCGCGCAGGACGCGGCCGGTGCGCGTGAGGCGGAAGCGGCCCCTGCCGTCGAGCCTGAGCAAGCCGTGGAGCGCGGCGTAGCGCATGACGCGGTGCAGCGCGTCCGCGTTCAGCCCCTTCTCGGCGGCGATCTCCTGCGCGGTGCGGCGGCGGTCGCCGAGCGCCTCGGGGATCTCGAGCTCGGCGAGCGCGCGCATCGTGAACGCGGGCGCGAAGCCGATCGAGCGCTGGAGGGTGGTGAGCTCGGCGGGGAGCATCCGATCGCCGACGCGCTCGAGCGCGACGCGGGCGGCGAGGACGGCGCGGGCGGCGAGGCGTGGCGGTGCGCGATCGGGCATGGCGCGGCAGATTAGTTCCGGCGGCCCAGCTCGTATGTGAGGATCGCCGCAGCCGCGGCGACGTTGAGCGACTCGAATCCGGGCGCGTCGATAGTGACGAGGCCGTCGCACAGCGCTCGCTCGTCGTCGGTGAGCCCCTGCGCTTCGGAGCCGAGGAGGAGGCGGGCGTCGCGGGTGAGGTCGCGCGGGCTGACACCGCCC
>DASZDF010000303.1:0-4832 GCA_035942275.1 Solirubrobacteraceae bacterium
TGCCCACCCCGCGCACGTTCACGCTGCGGAAGCCGCGCGACGAGGCGGTGCAGGCGATCGGGCCGGCCGGGGTCTGGACGACCGGCGGCTTGCCCGGCCCCTCGCCCCGATCACGCTGGATCGGCCGCGCCGGCCACTCGAGCGCGTTGCGCAGCAGCAGGTGGCCGGTGTACGTCAGCGAGTAGGCCTCGATGCCGAAGTCGTGGTCGAACTCCTGCGAGGGCTGCGGCAGCAGCGAGCCGATGAAGCGCACGCGGCCCTTCCCGACGACCGCCTCACCGACGCTCGTCCGCGTCAGCTCCGGGGTCGGCGTCCGCGGCCCGCCCTCGGCGGCGACCGCGGCCGTCTTCGCGCCGGCGTTGTCCTCGTACGCGTCGCGGTCGATCTCCCACACCGGCGAGGCCTCGGCGTCGCCGCCGCCCGGGTACTCGTTGATCGCGAAGCCGAGCGGTGTCGGCTCGTAGGTCTGCCTGCGCAGGCCGCCGCCGAAGCGCCCGCCCGGCTGGCGCACGTCGTACGGCCGGATGGCAAGCGGATGTTTGATGTCGGCCGGCTGGTCGGCCCCGTCGGTCGTCTCGAACGAGATCTGCGGCACGTACATCAGCCGGTTCGTGATCTTGTCCTGCGCGAGGTCGATGTACTCCGGCAGCAGCTTGACCGCGCCGTCGGTGAGCACGAGGTTGCCGCCGTCGCGCACCCAGCCCTGGAGCTTGTCGAGGAACGCGTCGCGCCCCGGGGTGAGGTCGGCGAGGACGATCGACGTGTAGCTGTCGAGGTTCTGCCGGCCCGCCGCGACGGCCGCCGGGTCGATCCGGCGGAAGTGCTGGTCCTTGTCCGGGGTGTTCTTGTTGAGGTCCTCGAAGAGGTCGGTGTTCGCGACGTCGTACCCGGCCAGCGAGGGCGGGTTGAAGCCCGACGTGTCGCGGCTGAGCGTCGCCGGTCCCTGGAAGAACTCGACGTCCATGGCGGCGCCCGCGTCGAGAGGGTGCGGCGGCGTGTTCGACCCGGTGGACAGCAGCGCGCGCCACTCGACGTCCTTGCCGCCCTCGCTCTTCGTCTGCGGCCGGTTCACGGCGACGGTCAGCCCCGCCTGCGCGTAGCCGGCCGACTGGTTGTAGTCCTCGGCGACGGTCACCCACTCGCCGTCGTCGGCGACGCCGGGGTGGTCGTCGCAGTAGCGGCATTGGACCGCGAGGTTCGTGATCGCGTTGCCGTCGCTGATCCCCTGCGCGTTGAGCTTCGTGATGTCGACGCGCAGGCCGCCGTTGAAGATGCTCTTCCCCGCGTCGGGCCCGGTGCCCGCCGGCTGCGGCCCGTTCTTCACCGGGAACGGGAACACGATGCCCGCGCCGGTCGGCTGCCCGTTCTGGCCGCTGATCTTCGCCTGCGCGACCGTGCCCTCCGGCGGATCCTTCTGGAGCGCCTCGGCGCGGCGCGTCTTGCGCGTGTTCGCGACGTAGCCCTTCAGCCCCGGCGCGGTGTACGTCTGGTCCGGCGGGTTGAGCATGGAGTAGACCTGCGCGTAGATCAGCGCCTTGTTGCCGTCGACGTGCAGCTGCTCGCCCTGCGGGTCGAAGACGATGTTGCGGTCGAGGTGGCTGAACGCCATCTCGTTGTTGAGCCCGTCACCGCCGACCCCGAACGGCGAGTCCAGCCAGTCGCCGAGCGAGCCCGTGACCGTGTAGTCGATCGTGTCGAAGACGGTCCCCCAGGTCTGGCCGTAGATGTTGCGGCACGCCTCGGCCGCCTGCGCGTCGACGCACCCCATCTGCGACTTCGGCGTGTTGTTGGGCACGATGAGCGGCGACCAGGCCAGCGACTTCTCCGACACGACGTGGATGTTCCGCGCCGTCGTGCGGATGCGCGTGTCCTTCGCCCAGTCGTGGCGGCCGTGGCCGATCAGCGTGAACGACAGCGCGTCGGCCGTGAGCATCCCGTGGAGGTCGACGCCCGCCCCGATCGGCGTCTTCTTGTCGATCTCCTGGAGCGCGCCGCCGAGCGCGCGGACCTCGGGCTCCGAGCCCGTCGAGTACGGGCGGAACGAGAACCCGATGTCGGGCCAGTCGCGGTTCATGTCGACGCCGTTGCCGTTGTAGCGCTGGAAGAAGACGCCGCCCGCGGTCACCGACCCGCGCCGCCAGCCGTCGGGGTTGGGGTACGCGAAGTAGATGATCGTCTTCTTGAGCACGTCGCCGAACGTCGGCGCGTTCGGCAGGGTCCCGTCGGGGACGATCGGCATCTCCGCCTTGAGCTTGCCGCCCTCGGCCGGGGTCGTCCACGCGGTGACGAGGTCCTCCGCCGCGCGCGTGCCGCCCTCGACGCCGGCGCGCTCGATCCCGTGGATCGACAGCGACGTGACGTACGTCTGCTTCTGGTCGTCCGGGACCGACTCGTCCGTGACCCGCAGGACGTAGATGTCGGACTTCATCCGGTCGCGCGTCGTCGTCGGGAGGCCGACGGACTTGTACTCGACGCGCGGGGTGAAGGGGAAGGAGGGGAGGTTGTTGCCGGGGAACGCCTCGGCGGGCGTCGCCGCGGGCGGCGCGTCGCCGTCGTTCTCGCCCATCCGGCCGTCGAGCGGCAGGACCTCGAGGTAGCGCCGCCAGTCGTCCCGCGAGTTCATGAACCGGATCGCGTCGACGAACTCGTCCACGCCGATGAACTGGGCCGCGGGGACGTTGCCCTGGGCGTTGGGCGAGCACGGCGCGGGGCCGCCCGGCACGCAGCCGGCGAGGGGGTCGGGGAAGATCCGGCCGAGCGCCGTGTACTGCGGTTCGCTGGTGGCGACGGGGGAGGCGGCGGCGGTGGTGGCGAAGAGCGCGGTCGCGACGAGGGCGAGCGCGAGGGCGGAGAGACGGCGCATCGTGCTGGCAGCTTTTCACCGCCCGAGGACGTATGCGCCGGTTACTGGAGCCGTCGCCGGACGTCGTCCCGCGAGGCCGCTCCCTCCCTGACGATCCGCCAGTCGCGGGTGCCCTCGAAGGGGCGCAGGTCGACCACGGTGGAGGGCGTTCCCGGCAGCTCCCCGCCGTCGAGGACGAGGTCGGCGGCGGCCCGGATCTGCTCGGGGACGTCCGCGAGCGTGCGGGCGTCCGGGCCGCCCGCGTGGTTGGCGCTCGACTGGAGGACCGGCCAGCGGACCGCCGTGAGCGCGGCCAGCCGCTCCGGCAGCGCGGGGACGCGCAGCCCGAGCGTCTCCGGGTCCGGGCCGCACGCGAGCGGGAAGCGGCGCCCCGGGTTGGGGAGCAGGAGCGTGAACGGACCGGGGAGCAGCGCCGCGACCGCCGCGCGGGTGCGCTCGCCCAGCTCCGGCAGCGCCGCCGTCGCGAGCTCGAGGTCGAAGAACATGATCGCCGCCGGCTTGTCGGGGCGACGTCCCTTCAGCCGGTAGAGGCGGTCCACCGCGTCGTCGAGGTCGGGCTCGCAGGCCAGGCCGTACACGGTGTCGGCGGGGAAGACGGCGACGCCGCCGACCGAGATGCAGCGCGCGAAGGTGGCTGCTTCCTCGGGCCCGATCACCGGCGCGCCACGACCACGCGCTCGATCCCGGCGAGGTCCGCGCGCTTGGCGACCGTCGCGAAGCCGGCCGCGCGCGCCAGCGCCGCGACGGCGTCGGCCTGCCCGGCGCCGACCTCGAGGGCGAGCGTCCCCACGCCGCTCGCGCGCTCGATCAGCCTGCGGACGACGTCCAGCCCGTCGGCCCCGGCGAACAACGCCTCGCGCGGCTCGTGCGCGAGCTCCGGCGGCAGCGACGCGCCGTCCTCGACGTACGGCGGATTGGAGAGGACGGCGTCGAAGTCGCCGCTGAAGAGGTCCTCCCGCCGCCACTCGACCTCCAGGCCCAGGCGCTCGCCGTTGGCGCGCGCGACGGCGCGCGCGTCGGCCGACACGTCCGTCCCCGTGACCCGCAGGTCCGGCCGCTCGTCCTTGAGCGCCAGCGCGACGGCGCCGCTCCCGGTGCCCACGTCGACGACGCGGGCGCCGTCGTGCAGCTCGAGCGCCGCCTCCACCAGCAGCTCCGTCTCCGGCCGCGGGACGAGCACGCGCGCGTCGACCTCGAGCTCGATGTGCCTGAACCCCTTGCGCCCGACGATGTACGCGACGGGCTCGCGGCGGAGCGCGCGCCGCCGCACCGCGTCCTGGAACCAGCGCGCCGCCGGCCCCGCGACCTCGCGGTCGGGGTGCATCGCGAGTGCCGCGCGGTCGACGCCGAGCGCGCGCGCGAGGAGGACCTCCGCGTCGAGCCGCGGGGTGTCGACGCCCGCGGCCTCGAGCGCGACGAGCGCGGAGTCCAGAGCGTCGCGGACGGGAACGCCGCGGAGGGCGCTCCGCTCGCGCGCCGCGCCGGGGCCGGTGCCGGCCCCCCCGCTCACGCCGCGGTGGCCTGCGCCTCGAGCTTGCGCCGCTTCTCGTCGGCCTGCAGCGCGGCGCTCAGCTCGTCGAGGTCGCCCTCGAGCACGGCCTCGAGGTTGTGCTGCGTGAGCTTGATGCGGTGGTCGGTGACGCGCCGCTCGCCGTAGTTGTACGTCCGGATCTTCTCCGCCCGCTCGCCGGTGCCGACCTGCGACCGGCGGTCCGCGGACAGCGCGGCCTGCTGCTCGGCGAGCGCGCGCTCGTACAGACGCGCCCGCAGCACGCGCATCGCCTTCTCCCGGTTCTGGAGCTGCGACTTCTCGTCCTGCATCGCGACGACGACGCCGGTCGGCTTGTGCGTGATCCGCACGGCGGAGTCGGTCGTGTTCACCGACTGCCCGCCGGGCCCGGAGGAGCGGTAGACGTCGATGTCGAGGTCGTTCTGGTCGATCTGCACGTCGACGTCCTCGGCCTCGGGC
>DASZDF010000304.1:0-4039 GCA_035942275.1 Solirubrobacteraceae bacterium
TAGGACGGGTGCTCGCCCGCGCAGTACCTGGGCGGCGTTCCCGTCCGGGTGTCCGCCAGGCGGACGGCGATCCTGGACGAGCCGTGGAAGACGTCGGAGGGGATCACGACGGTGCCGGACGCGAACCAGCGCTCCGGCCCCCATCCCGAGGCGAAGCTGAACCCCGGGATCGCGTAGTTGTCGAGGATGCGGTCGATGCTGTCGCCCTGGCGCGGGCAGGCGGTGGGGAACAGCGAGAGCACGGTCGACAGCGGGTTGGACGCCGTCACGGCGATGCCGCCGGTCGCGGGGTCGTGGCCGAGCGAGACCGAGGCGTCGAGCGGGCGTGAGCGCGACGTCCGCTTGCTCAGGCGGCACCTGACGGTACGGTCGAGCTCCGGGTAGATCCCGTCGTCGTGCGTGTGGTGGATCCGCGCGGTGGCCACCGTCACCCCGCGGGCGCCGGTGACGCCCCGCAGCTCGGTGCACGGAGCGGCGCACGCCGGCACGGTGACGCCGGCCGGGTACGTCACGTCCCATCTCTGCCTGCTCGAGTCGCGGGCGTCGTTGACGTCGTGGCGGGCGTCCGGGTTGGGCGGCGTCGCGTGGAAGCGGGTCCGCCACGTGCCGCGCCCCTCGTAGGCCACCGCGAACCGCGGGGTGTCCTGGTGGGGGGCCGGGGTGGCGGTGTACGGCGCCCGCTGCGCCTCCGCGGCGCCCGGCGCCGCCAGGGCCGCGAGGGCCGCGACCGCCGCTCCGCGTGCCGTCCACCCGGTCACGCGCGCTGGTCCACGGGGGAGGGCGCCCGTCGCTCGAGCTCGAACTCGTACGGCGGGGCGATGAGCGCGTCCGTCGGGATCGTGGAGATGACGGTCACGTCGTGGAGGTTGATGCAGCGGTCGATCCACTGGAGCCCTCCGCCGCCGTGCGCCACCGCCGGGCTGGCCAGGTAGCGCCCCGGCGCCCAGACGTTCTGGAAGGCGATCCGGTACTCGACCTCGTCGCCGGGGCCGAACGTGCCCGACGGGCCCTCGAGCAGGTTGTTCGCGGTGAGCAGGCGGTTCCCGTCGACGTTGTCCACGTTGACCCCGAACAGGGGGTCGGCCACCGGCTCGGCGAAGCGGACCCGGGCGGCGTAGGCGCACCGCTCGCCGCTGACCAGCACCTCCGCCCGCTCCCCGCGGGCGTCCTCGAACCACGCGTCGACGATCCGGGCCGCCCCGTCGCCCCAGCGGTCGGGCGCGAGCGGGTCGGGCTCGGGCGCCGCCTCGACCGCCTCGTCGGGCTGGAGCGGCGGCGCGCCAGCTTCCTCGGCGGCCTCGTCGGCGGCGGCGTCGCGCTCGGCCTGGGAGAAGTTGAGCCGAAGGTAGGTCTCCGCGACCCCTCGCGGCGGCCCGATGTCCGCGACGTGGCCGCGCTCGAGCACCATCGCCCGGTCGCAGAAGCGCTCGACGGCGCCCATGTCGTGCGTCACGAGGAGCACCGTCGTGCCGGACTTCCGCAGCCGTGCGAACTGGTCGAAGCACTTCTGCTGGAACGACGCGTCGCCGACGGCGAGGACCTCGTCGATCAGCAGCACCTCGGCGTCGACCTGGATCATCACCGAGAACGCGAGGCGCACGAGCATGCCCGACGAGTAGTTCTTGACCTTCATGTCGGCGAACTCGTGCAGCTCGGCGAAGTCCATGACCGCGTCGTACCGGCGCCTCGCCTCGCGCGGCGTCAGGCCGAGGAGCGTGCCGTTGATCATCACGTTGTCGCGGGCCGCGAGGTCGGGGTTGAAGCCGACGCCGAGCTCGATGAAGCTCGCCAGCCGGCCGGCGGCGAACAGGCGCCCGCTGTCGATGCGGTAGATGCCGGCGAGGCACTTCAGCAGCGTCGACTTCCCGGAGCCGTTGCGCCCCACGACCCCGAAGAACTCGCCCGCCTCGACCGAGAACGACACGCCGCGCAGGGCCTCGAGCCGGTCGCCGGGGGCGCGGCGGCCGGCGCGCAGCACGCTCTCCTTCAGCGTGTGCACGCGGTCGCGCGGCAGCGCGAAGGTCTTCGTCACCTGCTCGGCGCTGATCATCGGCCGCGAAGCGGCCGCTTGAGCGCGCGCAGGGGCGCGGTCAGCCGCCAGCTCGGCGAGCGCTGCATGCCCTCGATCGCCGCCGCCGAGCGCTCGAGGCGCTCGTGCAGCGCGGCGATCTCCTCGCGGGCGATCCGCAGCTCCTCCTCGAGCTTGGTCGCGCGGGCGTGCGCCCGCTCGCCGTCGAGCAGCACCTCGCGGGCGCGCCGGACCTCGACCGCCTCGTCCTCGAGCCGGCGCAGGAGACGGTCGCGCTCCTCGACCGCGGCCTGCTGCTCCGCGTAGATCTCGACCCAGCGCCGGATCTCGGTGACGCCGGTGGCGACGGCCGTCGTCGCGCGGTCCGGCGCCAGCGGCGCGTGGCTGGCGAGCGCGAGCGTGTACGTCTCCTCGCCGGCGCCGACCGAGACGCACTTCGCCAGGCGGACGTCGTGCACAGGATCGAGGTCGTCCCCGGCCGCGACGTCGTCGGGCATGACGCTCGACGCGATGAGGTTCGCCTGCCGGCGCAGCTCGACGTGCGCGAACAGGCGCTCGAGGGCGCCCTGGAGCTCGGTCGGGGTGTACTCGTGGAGGTGGTGCGGGTTGCCCGGCTCGTAGACGTCGCGGTTCGGCGAGGAGACGAGCAGCACGCCGTCGGCGCTGACGATCCGCTCGAGCTCCTGGAGCGCGGCGTCCGGCGCCTCGAGGTGCTCGATGACCTCGAAGCACACGACGAGGTCGAACGACCGGTCCTCGAACGGCAGCTCGCGCAGGTCGGCCGCGATCAGGTCGACGTTGTCGGGGCAGCCCGGCCGCGCCGCGTCGAGCACCGAGGCGGCCCGGTCGACGCCCACGACCCGCTTCGCTCCACCCTCCGCGAGCATCCGCGTCCCGTACGCGGTGCCGCAGCCGGCGTCGAGCACGCGCCGCCCTCCCGCGAGGTGAGCAGCCCACCAGTACCGGACGAGATGCTCGGCCTCGAGGAGCTGCCCGCGCATCGCGGCGGGGATGAACCGTTCTGGGACGACCGCTTCGCGCATGCCTGTAGAACGTCTCAGGCTACTGTTCGGTGCGCAAGCGGCTGTTCCGCGTACTTCGTGATGCCAGAGATCGCCTTCGCGCTAGCGCCGGGACAGAACCACTTCTTCGTGGAGATCGTCCAAGCCCTGCGCGGGGAGCTGGAGGATCTCGGTGTCCCCGCCAGCGTAACGGTCGGCGCGCTGCCGGAGCCGTCGCCCGACGTCGTCCCGGTGATCGTCCCGCCGCACGAGTACTTCGCGCTGACCCCGCCCGAGCACCACCCGGCGCCCCCGGAGCTCAAGCGCGCGATCTTCCTGTGCGCCGAGCAGCCGGGCACCTGGTTCTTCGAGGAGAACGTCCGCCTGACCCATCTCCACGGCGCGGCGCTCCTCGACGTCAACAGCGTCGGGGTCGAGGCGTTCCGCGAGGAGGGGCTCCACGCCGAGCACGCGCCGGTCGGCTTCAGCCGCCACTGGGGGTGCCCGCCGGAGGAGCTCGACGGCGAGCGCGACGTCGACGTGCTCCACCTCGGGATCTGGAGCCCCCGCCGCGCTGAGGCGCTCGCCCGCTGCGGCGCGGCGCTCGCCCGCCGCCGCTCGCGGATCATGCTCGCCGACCCCGACCGGCCGAACGCCGGGGCGGCGGCGAACTTCGTCGTCGACGACGACAAGTGGAGGCTGCTGCGCCGCACGCGGACGCTGCTGAACATCCACGTCGGCGACCGCAAGTACTTCGAGTGGCTGCGCGTGGCGCAGGCGATCTCCAACGGCGCGACGGTCATCAGCGAGCACTCCGAGGGCTTCCTGCCGCTGGAGCCCGGCGCCCACTTCCTCTCCACGGGGCTCGAGGCCCTGCCGCTGGCGCTCGACGCGCTGCTCGAGGACGAGGCCCGCCGCAGCGCGATGGCCCGCGCCGCCCACGACCTGCTGCGCTCCGAGCTGCCGCTGAGCCGCACCGCCGAGCGCCTGGCCGGCGTCGCCGAGCAGC
>DASZDF010000305.1:0-3279 GCA_035942275.1 Solirubrobacteraceae bacterium
AGGAGGGCGGCCGCGACCACGACGACGAGCCGCCGCGGGAGGGCGAAGCCGCGCCGCCGCGCGCCCGCGCCGCGCCGCTCGCCCGCCGCGCGGGGCCGCTCCACCTCCAGCCGCGCCACGACGACGCCCGCGAGGTCCGGCGTCGCCGGCCACTCCATCTCCGACCGCAGCGCGGCCAGGCGCGTCTCGAGCTCAGGCATCCGCCGCCTCCAACTCCGCGCGCAGTCGCGTCATCGCGCGCGAGAGGCGCGACTTCACGGTCCCCTTCCGGCAGCCGAGCACCGCCGCGCAGTCGGCCTCCGGGAGGTCGAGGAGGTGCCGGAGGACGACGATCTCGCGGTGCGCCGGGTCGAGCCGCCCGAGCGCGGTGACGAGCGGGCCGTCGAGGCCGCCCTCCGGCGCCGGCGCGGCGAACGCCGGCTCGGCGCGGGCCGCGCGCAGCGCGAGGTGCTCGCGGCGCCCGGCGGCCCGGCGCCGGTTGCGCGCCTCGTTCGCGACGATCGTCAACAGCCACGGCCGCAGCGGCGCGCCGCGGCGGAACCTGGGCATCGCCGCGTACGCCTTCAGGAACGCCTCCTGGGCGGCGTCCTCCGCCTCCGCGGCGTCGCCGCCGATCGCGTACGCCGTCCGGAACGCGATCTGCTGGTAGCGGCGCACGATCTCGCCGTACGCCGCGGCGTCGCCACCGCGCGCACGGTCGACGAGGTCGTCCTCGGCGGCGTCGTGCCCCACACCGCGCAGTACACCGGGCGCGACCGACAGGTTCCCCGCGAAGGCCGTCACCTCCGGTGGCGGCGGCGCCGCGCGAGCAGCGCCGCGAGGCCGAGCGCCGCCGCGGCCGGGCCGCCGATCGCGAGGGCTGTGGCCGAGCCGCCGCCGTCGTCCTCCTCCCGCTCCACCCGCGGGCCGACCGCCTCGAGATCCGCGGAGAGGCGGAGCAGCTCGCGCTGCGCCTCGGCCGGCGCCCGCATCCACACGCCCTGCGCATCGCGCACCAGGCCCGACTCGGGTAGCCACCGGATCGAGAAGCTGTCCATCGTCTCGCCGCCGTGGCCGATGGAGATGCGCAGCGTGAAGTGCGGCTCGCCTCGCGGAGCCGTCGGCACGGCCGGTCCTCCGCCGGCGGCCGCCATGGCGACACGCTCGCCGACCTCGGCGCAGCCGCCGACACCGCAGAGCTCCGCCCTCTCGATCCCCTTCGCGGACGCCGAGGCGGGGAAGACGAGGAGGGCGGCGACGGCGAGCGCGATCCGTGACATGCCGCCCTTACACCGCGGCGGGGCGGCGCGGTTCCCGGCGCTCAGCGCGGCGCGACGGCGAAGCTCTGCAGCGTCCGCTCGCCCGAGCGCACGACCATCCGGTACCGGGCGTGGCCCACGTGACGGACGCGGCGCAACAGGACGTCCCGCCCGCCGATCCGCCCGGAGGCGACCGTGCGCCACGAGCCCCTCCGGACCCGCCGCTCCACGACCGCCGCCGCTCCCGGAGGGACACCGCGCACCCGGCCCCACAGCTCGACGGCCTTCCCCCGCCGCTCCGCGTGCAGCCCCGCCCGGAACGCGTCGGCCATCGGCTTCGGCCGGCCGTCCGCGAACAGCAGCCCGCTCTCCCAGTGCCCCTGCGGGCGCCGGACCGGGTTCGCCGGCCCGGTGTACGGGAGGTCGCGGAGCAGGAACTGCGCGTACGTCCGGACGCGCGGGTTGCGCCACGCGAGGTACTCCGCCCACGCAAGGAAGCGCGCCTGCTCCTCCAGCGCGAACACGGGCCGCCCCGGGTACGTGCGGCTCTCGTAGCCGTACTCGGTCAGCCACACCTTCCGCAGCGCGCCGGCGATCCGGCCCGCGGAGGCGAGCCGGTCGAGCAGCCGCGTGAGCCGCGCCATGTCGCCCATCCGCGCGTTGTCGCGGGCCGCCGGGGGACTCGGGCGGTCGGGCGTCACGGTCAGCGAGTACGGATGGTGGGTGAAGCCGTCGCCGGGCAGCGGCGCGAAGCCCGCGCAGCGCTTGGCCCGCAGCGGCCGCAGCCGCCGGTCGACGCACGCGATGTCGCGGATGAACCGCAGCGGCGGGATCCCCGCCCTTCCCTTCCCCGTGTGGTCACCCATCGACGCGGTCCCTCCGACGAGCACCTTCACGTCGGAGCGCACGGCTTTCACCGCGGGGTAGGCCGCGTGCACCATCGCCCGGTAGACGGCGGGGCTCGCCGGCTCGAGGCGCCGCGCGCCGCGCACCCACAGCGGCTGGAGGAACGCGGCGTGGTTCGGCTCGTTCCACAGCGACAGGACGTCGACGCGCGGCAGCGGCGTGACGTCGATGCGGGGCGCGGTCGACGATCCCAGCGGCTCCTCCTCGTCGCGACCGCCGACGGGCCCGAAGATGCCGGCGAGGAACGACTCGTCGCGCGAGGGCTCGACGACCTCGTCGGGGCGCGGGGCCGGGGGCGTGAACGTCCCGTCGTAGCGGCGGGCGACGGCGACGGCGAAGTCGGCGTAGGCGCGCGCGTCGGGATGCGTCCGCGCGCGCGGGCCCTCGGCGTCCTGGGTCGCCCACAGCGGCGCCCAGAATCCCACGTCGATCATCACGCTGAGCCCCTGCTCGGTCGCGAGGCGCACGGCGCGGTCGAGGCTCGCCCACCGCGTCTGCTCGTAGGCCGCCGGATCGGCCGCGTCGAACGCGGGCCGCTCCCTGCCGTCCGCGTCGCGCGTCAGCAGCGACCAGCCGGCGGTGATGCGGACGCGGTCGACGCCGAAGTCCCGCACCTGCGCCAGCGCGGAGCGGACCTGCTCGTCATCGCCGTGCAGCAGCTGCGCGTCGTCCTGGAGGATCGTCTCGAGCGCCCGGCGCTCCGCCGCCGCGGGCGCGACGAAGCTCGCCGCCGAGATCACGGCGGCGAGCAGTCCGGCGAGAAGTGCACGAGCCCCCCGCAACGCCCGCGGGTTGTTACCCGAAAGCGCGGGGGGCTGTGCCGGTTGCGGTGGCAAGGGGCGCCTTCGCGCGCGCTTCCCGAGCCCGGGCGTCTACGACAGGGCTGGTGAGGGGAAACGGGCGCCGCCGGACCCCTCGTGGCGCCCCGCCCCTCGGGGGTGGGCGACATTGTCGTTGATAGCTATGAGGGAAATGTCGCCCACCCCCTGGGCGTCGTGCGCTACGGCCGCGGCGGCAGGGCCTCCTTGACCTTGTCCACCGTGATGCCGAGCTCGTCGGCGAGCTTCTGGGCGAACTCGTCGTGCTTGGCGTCGTGGAAGTCCTCGAGCGCCTGCTCGACCGCGGCCGCGTCGAC
>DASZDF010000306.1:0-3197 GCA_035942275.1 Solirubrobacteraceae bacterium
ACGCGCGGCGTGATGCGGCTCGCCCGGCGGCCCGAGCGCGTGCTGGCGGTGGCGGCGGTGCTCGCGCTGGCGGGGTGGGTCCTCGACACGCAGACCAAGGTCGAGTCCGACGTGCAGAAGCTCGTCCCGCAGGACCTCGCCGCGCTGAAGGACCTCAACGCGCTCCAGCGCGCGACCGGCGTGGGCGGACAGCTCGACGTCGTCGTCGACGCGGACGACGTCGCGCGGCCGGAGGTCGTCGAGTGGATGACCTCGTATCAGCGGACGCTGCTCGATCGCTACGGCTTCTCGAGCGAGCGCGGCTGCGGGCGCGCCGCGCTGTGCCCCGCGTTCTCGCTGCCCGACCTCTTCGACGAGCGGCCGCGCGACGCGCGGCAGATCCGCGCGCTGCTCGACGTCGTGCCTCCCTACTTCTCGCAGAGCGTGATCACGCCGAACCGCCGCACGGCGACGCTGTCGTTCGGCATCCGCCTGATGCCGCTCGAGCGCCAGAAGGAGGTCATCGACGTCATGCGCGACGAGCTCGACCCGCCCGACGGCGTGCGGGCGGAGCTCGCGGGGCTGCCGGTGCTCGCGGCCGAGGCGAACGCCGCCGTGTCGTCGGACTGGCGGCGGCTGCTCACGCTCGTCGCCGGCCTGGTCGCGGTGTTCGTCGTGCTGCTGGTCGCGCTGCGCCACTGGCGGCGCGCGGCGGTGCCGCTGATCCCGATCGTGCTCGCCACCGGCTGGTCGTCGTTCGTGCTGTTCGCGCTGCGCATCCCGCTCAACCCGATGTCGGTGACGCTCGGCGCGCTCGTCATCGCGATCTCGACGGAGTTCAGCGTCCTGCTCTCCGAGCGCTACCGGCAGGAGCGCGCGGCGGGTCACGAACCGGCCGAGGCGCTGGAACGCACGTACCGCTCGACCGGCGCCGCGGTGCTCGCCTCGGGCGTCACGGCGATCGCCGGCTTCGCGGTGCTCGTCGTCTCCGACATCCGGATGCTGCGCGACTTCGGGTTCGTGACCGTCGTCGACCTGACGGTCTCGCTGCTCGGCGTCCTCGTCGTGCTGCCCTCGGTGCTGCTGCTCGCGGAGCGGGGCGTGCGGCTCTCCGACCTCTGGTTGCGGCTGCCGCGGCCGCGGCTGCGGCGGGCGCGGGCGGCGTGAGCGGGCCCGGCGACCGCGGACCCCTCGACTTCGGCGACGAGCCGCGGCCCGGCGCCCCGCCCGGCGGACCGCGCCCGGAGCCGCCCGCCGAGCCGCCGCCGCCCGCCCGGCCTCCCGGCGCCAGCCGCTACGGCTGGTTCATCGGCGTCGCGGGGTTCCTGCTCGTCGTGCTCGTGACGATCAACTCGGTGACGACCGGCGGCGTCGATCCCGGCGGCCCCGACGAGGGCGGCAGGCTCGCGCCGTTCGCCGTCCCCCTCGCCGACTCGAGCCTCGACGGCGACGCGAACCTGGCCACGGAGGAGGGGCAGGACGAGCTGGGGGCGCGGCCGGCGTGCGAGGTCCGCGGCCCCGAGGTCCTCAACATCTGCGAGCAGTGGGAGCGCGGGCCGGTCGTGCTCGCGCTCTTCCCGACCGACGCCGGTCGCTGCCGGTCCGTACTCGGGCAGCTCGACCGGATGCGCAAGCGCTTCCCCAAGGTCCGCTTCGCGGCGGTCGGCAGCCGCGGCGACCGCGACGAGCTGCGCGGGTGGGGCTTCCCGGTGGGGTGGGACAAGGACGGCGCGGTCGCGGCGCGCTACGGGCTCGTCGGCTGCCCGCAGGTGACGTTCGCGAACAAGGGCGGCAAGGTCGTCGACACGACGCGCCGCGAGATCGACGACGTCGCGTTCGCCGGGAAGGTGCGGGAGCTGAGGTGACGGAGCCCGAGCTGGGCTGGATCGACCCGCAGGTCGCCGAGGAGTTCCCGAAGCTCCGCCTCTGGCACCTGACCGTCGCGGCGCGCGACCAGCCGAGCCCGCCCGAGCTGCGCGAGCGCCTGCGGCTGCTGTCGGACCGCTTCCACGGCGCGCGGGCGATCGCGATGCGGCGCGAGCCGGTCCCGCACGCCTACCGGGTGTTCTTCCGCCACATCGGGATCGACCCCGACGACGAGCGGACGCCGATCGAGGCCGCGGCCCTCGCGCGGCTGAAGCACGGGGGCTTCCGGTCGATCGGGCTGCTCGCCGACGCGCTCCTGCTCGCGGTGGTGGAGACCGGCGTGCCGGTGTGGGCGCTCGACGACGAGCGCGTCTCGGGCGGCCTCGGCATCCGGCCCGCGGGGCCCGCCGAGCGGCTCGGCCGCGACGAGCTGGGGCCGGACGTGCGCCCCGGAAGGCTGGTCGTCGCCGACGACGGCGTGCCGCTGGCCGAGCTGTTCGGCGAGGTCGCGCCGGGGCACGGTGTGACGCAGGTCACGACCACGATGCGCCTCTTCTCGGTTCAGGCACCCGGCGTTCCGGGCATCCACGTGGAAGAGGCATTGTGGACCTGTACGGAAGCGCTCGACACGACCTAGCCGGCGCGGTACCCTCGGGGGCGATGGTCGTCCTCGACGACACGTTCCCCGGACTCGCGCCGTTCGTCGACGAGCAGGTCGACGAGGCCGCCGCGAGGCGGACGCTGCGCGAGCAGATCGCGCGCCTCGAGCGCCAGCTCGCCGACGCGGTGGTCGCCGCGTTCCCGCAGACGCGGCTCGAGCTGCGCCCTGCCGGCGGCGGCGGAGGCCCGCGGATGCTGTCCCTCGGCGAGCTGGAGACCCAGCGCGACGCGCTCCAGGAGCGCCTGCGCCAGGTGCGCGGCGTGCTCGAGTCGCGCGGGGCTGAGGTCGAGCGCAACCGCATCCTGCTCGAGCGCATGCTCCTCGAGCCGAAGCGCTACAAGTTCGCCCGCCTGCACCGCGCGGACGTGGACATGGGCGGCTGCGGGGCCTGGCAGGTCCGCCCGCGCCTCGGGCTCATCGGCATGATGATGGGCTGGTGGCAGGTCAAGCTCTCCTCCGGCTGCCCGTTAGCCACCTGACATCCGATGGGCCGCCGCAGTCGTAAGCGGTCCGGTTCCGGCGCGCCGGCTGAGCGCCCTGCGCCCGTGCCGCCGCCCCCGGCCGGCCGGCCTCTCCGTCGCCACGCGAAGCTCGACGAGGCGCCGCAGGCGCCGTGGCACCCCTTCCCGCTCGTCGAGCTGTCGATCTTCGCCGGGCTGGTCCTGGTTGCGATCGGGGGCCTCAGCCAGTC
>DASZDF010000307.1:0-3924 GCA_035942275.1 Solirubrobacteraceae bacterium
CGCTCGCGATCGCCCGCGCGCTGCGCTAGCGCTAGCGGCCGAACCGGCGCCGCACGCGGCGGGCACGCTGCTGCGCGCGCGCCTGCATCGGCCCGAGGATCCCGCGGTGCTCGGGCAGCTCCGCGACCTCGGCGGCGGCCATCGCCTTCCCTTCCGCCCGCGACGACGTCCTCGAGTGGATCGGGGTGAAGGGGGTGGAGGTGCGGCGCGTCGAGACGCTCCCGCCGGCGCGCGCGCCCGAGATCGAGGAGCTCGGCCGGCGCGTGTCGCTGACGGAGGCCGCGCGCCTCGCCGGCTTCCGCCCGCGGGTCCCCGCCGACCTCGGCCCGCCGGACGAGGTCCGCTTCGACGCGGCCGCCCGCTTCGTCACCCTCGTCTACGACCCCGGAGCCAAGGACCCGCTCATCGTCGCCCAGGGCGCCGCGACGCTCGACGAGCGCCTCGTCCGGAAGGTCCTCCCAGCCGGATCCCGGATCCGCGAGATCGACGTCGACGGCGAGCCCGGGGTCTTCCTCTCCGGGGCGAGGCACGGCTATCTCCTCCTGCTCTTGCGCCCGGACGGGACGACGACCGAGGACCGCACCCGCCTCGCCGCCAACACGCTGATCTTCAACCGCGACGAGCTGGTCGTCCGGATCGAGTCGCGCGGACTCCGGCTCGACCGGGCGCTCGCGATCGCCCGCTCGCTGCGCTAGCGCTAGCGGCCGAACCGGCGGCGCACACGGCGGGCACGCTGCTGCGCGCGCTCCTGCATCGGCCCGAGGATCCCGCGGTGCTCGGGCAGCTCCGCGACCTCGGCGGCGTCGATCGTCAGCAGGACGCGCTTGTTCGTCATCCGCGCGACCTCGGGCGCGTCGACGAACCGCTTGCCGGAATCGGTGCGCACGACGATGCCGTCGAGGAGGTGCTCGCGGCCGTGGTCGAGCGCCTTCGCGAACGTCCCGACCTGGACGCCGTCGGCGGCGATCACGGGCGTCCCGCGCGTCACGACCTGGTAGCCGACCGCGTGCTCGTCGGGGTCCTCGTCGGTCACGGGCGCGAAGCCTACGCGGCCTACACTTTCCGGTCGATGTCCGACGAGGAGGAACAGGAGCAGCCGCAGATCGACCCCGAGCTGCTGGCCCGCCGCGAGGCGGCGCTCAGGCACATCCGGCAGTTCGGCGACCCGATCCTGCGCACCAAGGCCCGGCCCGTCGATCAGTTCGACGACGGCCTGCGCGAGGAGATCGTCCGCATGGGCCGCCTCATGCACGAGTCGATCGGCGTGGGCCTCGCGGCCCCGCAGGCGGGCGTCTCCCACCGGCTGCTCGTCTACCGCACCGAGCCGGACAGCCCCGTCCGGGCGCTCGTGAACCCCGAGATCGCGTGGTCGAGCAAGGACAAGGAGTGGGGCGAGGAGGGCTGCCTGAGCCTCCCGGGCGTCCACGTCGAGGTCGAGCGCCCCATTCATGTCCTCGTCCGGGCGCTCGACGGCGAGGGCGAGCCGGTGACCGTCGAGGCCAGCGGGTTCGAGGCGCGCGTGATCCAGCACGAGGTCGACCACCTCGACGGCGTCCTCATCCTCGACCGCACGACGCGCGACCAGCGCAAGGAGGCCGTGAAGGCCCTGCGCGAGCGCGAGCGGGCGGGCGAGGCCGCAGCGTAGCCGCGTGCGCACCGTCTACCTCGGCACGTCGTCCTTCGCGGCCGCCGTGCTGCGCCGCCTCGCGGAGTCGGCGCACCGCCCCGCGCTCGTCGTCACGCGCCCCGACGCGCCGAAGGGCCGCGGGCGCAAGCTCGCGCCGCCGCCGGTCGCGGAGACCGCGCGCGAGCTCGGGATCGACGTCTTCCAGCCGGCCAACGTCAACGACACCGAGAGCGTCGAGCGGATCGCGGCCGCCGAGCCCGACGCCGTCCTCCTCTGCGCGTTCGGCGCGCTCATCCGCGAGCCGCTGCTGAGCCGCTTCGGCGACATCGTCAACGTCCACCCGTCGCTGCTGCCGCGGTGGCGGGGAGCGGCGCCCGTGGAGCGCGCGATCATGGCCGGCGACGCCGAGACCGGCGTCTCGATCATGGCGCTCGGCGAGGGGCTGGACGACGGGCCCGTCTACGTCGCGGCCCCCGAGCCGATCCGCCCCGACGACACCTACGGCACGCTGAGCCAGCGGCTCGAGACCCTGAGCGCCGACCTCCTGCTGCGCGCCCTCGACGAGCAGCCCGAGCCGGAGCCCCAGCCCGACGGCGGCGTCACCTACGCCGAGAAGATCACCGCCGCCGACCGGACCCTCGACCCCACGCGCCCCGCCGCCGAGCTCGAGCGCGTCGTCCGCGCGCTGACGCCGCACATCGGCGCCCGCGCCGAGGTCGACGGCCAGCTCCTCGGCGTGCGCCGCGCCCGGGTGGCCGGACCCGGAGAGGAAGCCGGCCCGCTCGCGATCGCGACGCCGGACGGCGCACTCGAGCTGCTGGAGGTCCAGCCGCCCGGCGGCCGCTTCATGGACGCCGCGGCGTACCTGCGGGGCCGCTAGTGCCCTCGCCCGCCCGGCGCGCCGCCTTCCGGGTCGTGCGGCGCGTCGCCGAGCAGGGCGCGTTCGCCGACCAGGCGCTCCACGCCGAGGCGCCGAAGCTCGACGCGCGCGACCGCGCGCTCGCGCGGCAGCTCGCCTTCGGCGCGATCCAGCGGCGGCGGACGCTCGACCACGTCGTCGACGCGCTCACCGGTGGGAAGAAGAAGCTCGACCCGCCCATCCGTGCCGCGCTGCACCTCGGGCTCGTGCAGATCCTCTACCTCGACGGCATCCCCGATCACGCGGCCGTCGCGGAGTCGGTCGAGCTGGTCAAGCGCAGCCGGGGCTCGGGGCTCGTCAACGCCGTCCTGCGCCGCGCCACCAGGGAGGGGCGGGCCGTGCTCGACGCGATCGACGACGAGGCCGTCCGGCACTCGATCCCGGACTGGCTCGCGACGCTCTGGCGCGATGCATACGGCGCCCAGACCGCGAGCGCGCTAATGGCGCGCGCGAACGAGCCGCTCGAGCTCGCGCTCCGGGCCAACCGGCTGAAGGCGACGCCCGAGGAGGTGGCCGAGGCCGTCGGGGGAACCGTCGCCGAACCCGATGCGGTCGTCGTCGACGGCCCGCTCGACGCCCACGCCCACCCGCTCTGGCACGCGGGCGCGTACATGCCGCAGTCGCGGTCCTCGCAGCGCGTCGCGCCGGAGCTCGGGGCGCGGCCGGGGGAGCGGGTGCTCGACCTCTGCTCCGCCCCCGGCGGCAAGGCCACCCACCTCGCCGCGCTGATGAAGAACGAGGGGGAGATCGTCGCCGTCGAGCGCGACCCGGACCGCGCCGACCAGCTCCGCACCACCGCCACCCGCATGGGCGCCACGATCGTCAAGGTCGATGTCGCCGACGCGGCGGACCCCCGCCCCGACGGTCCCTTCGACCGCGTCCTCGTCGACCCGCCGTGCTCCGGCCTCGGCACCCTCCAGGCCAAGCCCGACCTCCGCTGGCGCATGACGCCCGAGCGGATCGCGGGCTTGATCGAGGAGCAGCGGCGGATCCTGGCCGCCGCGGCGGGCGCGGTCCGTCCGGGTGGCGTGCTGGTCTGGTCCACGTGCACGCTGAACCCGGCGGAGAACGAGGAGCTCCTGGCGGGGCTCCCCGGGTTCACGACGACGGAGCGGATGATCCTCATGCCGCACGAGACGCGCTCAGCGGGCTTTCAGGTGACGCGACTAGAGTCGACGGGATGAGCGGCAGCGACGTCCAGCTCGGGATGGAGTGCCCCAACTGCCACGAGCCGTGGCTGCGCCCGACGAACCTCCCGGGCCGCTACCGGTGCGTCTACTGCCTGCACCGCTACGAGCTGCGGTCGGTCTGCCCGGACTGCGGCGAGCACTCGACGATCGTGCGGATGTCGAGCACGGCGATCGTGTCGTGCGTCCAC
>DASZDF010000308.1:0-6854 GCA_035942275.1 Solirubrobacteraceae bacterium
GACGGTGGACGTCGAGAGCGACAGCTCGTGGGCGATCTGCTTGTAGACCTTGCCCTCGGCCAGCCGCTTCAGGACCTCGACCTCGCGGGTCGACAGCGGGCACGGGTCGATCGAGCGCTGGCGGCCGGTCTGCGGGTACGGCAGGTCGTACATGACCGTCCGCAGCTCCGCCGGGCCCATCCCGATGATCCGCGCGACCTTCAGGAGCTCCGTCGGCGAGACGGGCGAGCCCTGCGAGTAGTGCGCGAGCATGTCCGCGAGGCGGACGTAGGCGGCCTCGCCGGACACGTCGTCGGCGTGGTGGCGCTCGATGACCGAGGCGACGCCCTTCGGGAGGCCCCACCGGCGGGCGAGGACGCCGCCGACCAGCGCGTGGTCGACGCCGAGCTCACGGCGCTCGCGGTGGATCCTGTCCTCCGGCGTGCGCGCGCCCTGGTGGACCTGCGCGGGGTAGCCGGGGTAGGCGTGCATGAGGACGAGCTTGCCGATGTCGTGCAGGAGCGCCGTGACCATGAGGCGGTCGCGGTTCTCGTAGCCGGTCTCGGTGGCGAGGCGGTCGGCGGCGCGCTGCGTGGCGACGCCGTGGAGGCGGAAGCGCTCCGGAGCGCCCTCCCACACGGAGGACCGCTCGAAGAAGTCATAGGTGCGGGCGCGGGAGGCGAGCGCCTGCACGGCCTCGGGGGACAGGAGCTCGACCGACTTGACGACGCTCTCGACCCGCCCGCGGGACCGCCCCTCGACCTGGTTGGCCAGGCGCAGGACGGCGATCACCAGGGCGCAGTCGGACTCGACGGCCGCGACGACCTCGGCGGCCGACACCCGCTCCTGCGACACCAGCCGCAGCAGCCGGTTCCGGGACTCCGCCAGAGCCGGGAACGCCTCGAGCGCCTCGAAGGCGGCCGTGAGACGACGACCGTGACCTTCGTTGTGCCGGCGCTGGGCACCGACTGCATTCTGGGGTGGCGTGCTCTGGCGAATCGCGGTAGGCGGCGTTGACATCCTTGTTTCCTGGTCCGGGGTCTGCCCCGTTATCGGCACGTATGGACGCATGGTTGAGTTGACAAACGCAGGAATCCACCGACAGCGCTTGTTTGCAGGCAGAATGCCGCGTCCATGTTGATCGGAGCGCACGTCTCGCCGGCCGGCGGAGTGGCCAACGCCGTCGAGCGCGGGATCGAGCGCGGCTGCCACGCGATCCAGATCTTCAACCAGAACCCGCGCGCGTGGAAGCCGCGCGAGTACGCGCCCGACGACGTCGAGGCGTTCCACGCGGCGATGGACTCGAGCGACGTCGAGGCGCTCCTCATCCACGCCGTCTACCTCCTCAACTGCGCCTCCGACGACCCCGAGATCCGCGGGAAGTCGCTGAACTCGCTCGTCAGCAGCCTCCGGGCGGGCAAGGAGCTGAACGCGACCGCCGTCGTCCTCCACGCGGGCAGCGCCAAGACAGGGAACGTCGAGGAGGCGATCAAGCGGGCCGGCGAGGTGATCAAGGAGGCGCTCGCCGAGTCGGAGGCGTGCCCGCTGCACCTCGAGAACACGGCGGGCTCGGGCGGCACGCTCGGCCGCTCGTTCTCCGAGCTGGCCGCGCTCGTCGACGCCGCCGGGGGCGACGATCGGATCGGCATATGCCTCGACTCCTGCCACCTCTTCGCCTCCGGCTACGACATCCGGACCCCGGCCGGCCTGACGGAGACGCTGGACGAATGCGTGGCGAAGGTGGGGCTCGAGCGGCTCGGATCGCTGCACCTCAACGACTCCCGCACCCCGCTGGGCTCCAACGTCGACCGCCACGCCGACCCCGGCGAGGGCGAGCTCGGGCCGGAAGGCTGCGCGGTCTTCCTGTCCGAGCCACGCTTCCAGGACCTTCCGCTCGTGCTGGAGGCCTCCGGGCCCGACAAGAAGGGCGCGTCGGCGGCGATGATCGCGTACACGCGCAAGCTCCGCGAGCAGGGCCTCGCGAAGCGCGGCGGCTAGCGCGACCGGCACGCTCGCGCGCCGGATCGTGGTCTGATGGATCGCGATGCGGCGCCTCAGCGCACTGCTCGCCCTGGCCGTCGTCCTCGTCGTGGCGCTGAGCTCCCACGCGAGCGAGCCGCGACCGGGCACGCTCGCTCTCGGCGCGAAGGCGGCGGACCCGGAGGGCGGCGCGGAGTGGGCGGTACGCGCGTGGCACCCGCGGGCCGGCAAGGGGACCCGCTTCCCGCGGCGCACGCGGATCGTGTGCCTCCAGGCCGGCCGGCTCGCCGGCGGGCGCCTCGTCAGGACGTTCGCGGACGGCCGCGAGCGGGTGCTCGAGATCGACGACCGCACCACCTGCTTCGGGACCGCGGGCCTGTCGCGCGAGATCCTGCCCGCCGCGATCGAGCGGCTGGCCGACGACCCGGCTTCGCCGCGCCGCCTCGTACGCACCCTCGTCGCCGGCATCGCGCCCGATGAGGCGGACCGCGTCGTGCTCGCGGTCCGCGGCGCCGAGCAGGACGTGCCGATCGACGCCGCCACCCACTCCTTCCTCGCCGTGCTCGACGGATCGGTCCGCCGTGCGGACCTCGCGCTGCGCGTCCACGCCGGCGGCCGGATCGTGGAGTTCGACTTCGGGCAGGGGACGTCCGGGAACTCGCTCTCCGGCGCGGTCCGGCGTGGCCCCGAGGTCGCCGACCCGCTCGGAGGACCGCCGTTCGGGAGCCTCCGCTACGCGGTCCGCTCGGAGGAGCAGCCGTGTCTGGAGGCGGGGCGGGTGATCGGCGACGAGGTGGGCGCGTACGACGCCACGTGGGGCAGCTTCCTCGACGCGCCGACGCTCGCGCACATGCCGCCGTACGAGGACGCCTGGGCGCCGGCCGGCGCTCCGCTCGGGGAGAGCGGCGACTGCGGGGATCCGGAGCGCGACGACGTCTCGCTGCGCATCCAGCGCTTCGATGACCGCGTGGCCGTCTTCCAGGGGCTGGCCGGGCCCGACGTCCGCGCGCTCGAGCTCCGCGGGCCGGACGGCAGCCCGTACCCGGTCGCACTGGCCGGCGAGGCGTTCGTCGGCGCGACGCCGTCGTCCGGGAAGCTGAACGAGCGCGCCGCGCTGGTCATGACGCTGGCGAACGGCCGCCGGCGCGTGCGACGCGTCGCGCTGGGGCCGCAGGACGTCCCGACCCGGTGGGACTCGTACACCGTGCGGCGGGGCGGCCGCGTCCTGCGCATCCACTGGGGCAGCGGCGTCACGCCGTTCTCCGGCGCCGACGTGAAGCTCGGCCGCCGGACGGCGACGGTGACGATCTTCGAGCGCTTCGCCCCGACCTTCAGCGACGACGGCTGGGGGATCTTCTACCCCCAGCCGCTTCTCACGAAGTGCGCCGACGTCGTCCTCCCGCGGCCGCTCGGCGGCCGCCGCGTGATCGCGGGGCGTCCCGGCGGCGCGGTCCGCCGCAGCCGCCCCGGTGAGCCCTTCGTCGCGAACGACGGCTGCCCGCGCATGCGGGCGGGGACTCGCCTGCCGGACGCGGGCTAGCGGCCGAGCGCCGCCACCGCCAGGTCCGAGGCGATCTTCACGCCCTCGTGGCCGAGGTGCACCCCGTCCAGCTGCCGCACGACGACCCGCCTCCCCTCCCACCGCATCGTCCGGCGGTAGCGCCAGCCGGGCGTGAAGACCGGGACGAGGTCGAGCAGCGTCGCCCGCTCCGCCGTGGTGGCCCGGCGGATCGCGCGGTTGACGGCGCGGAACCCGCGCGCGAGGCCGCGGTCGCGAGGCGCCGGGAGGGTCAGCCAGACCGTCCGCCCATAGATGCGGATGATCCGCCGCGCGCGCCGCGCGTACAGCTCCACCCAGCGCTCGCCGCAGCACCGCGCACCCGCGATCGGGAAGAGGTCGTTCGCGCCGATGAACATGAACGTCGCCTCGGGGTGGAACTCCGAGGCCTGCGCGATCGCGTGCTCCTGCCAGTCGAGGATGTGCGGCTTCGTGATGCCGGTCCCGAAGCGGCCGTCGGTCTTCACCTCGTGCCCGAGCGCGCGCAGCCGCCGCGCGAGCGGGTGCTGCATCACGTACATCATCGAGTCGCCGGTGACGAGGATGCGCTCCGCCGCCGCCGGCCGCGGCTCGAGCGCGAGCAGCGCCGCGAGCGCGAGCCCGATCAGGCCAGCCGCGAGATGCGCTCGACGGTGCGGTCGATGTCGTCGTCCGTGGTGCGCGGGTTGATCGTGCACAGGCGCAGAACGGTACGACCGCGCAGGACGGTGGAGCTCGGCGCGGCGAAGCCGTCGGCGACGACGCGGTCGCTCAGCTCGCCGGCGTCCACGCCGGGATCGGTCGGCGCGAACGTGACGATGCCGAGCTGCGCCGGCGTGACGACCTCGAGGTTGCCGGTCGCCTCGATGGCGCGCTCCGCGCGCTCGGCGAGGTCGAGGCAGCGGTCGATCGCGTCGCGAAACGCGTCGAGGCCGAACGCGTGCAGCGAGAGCCACAGCTTCAGCGCGCGCGAGCCGCGGCTGAGCTGCGGCCCGCGGTCGCGGAAGCTGACCTCGTCGCCGCTCGACACCGAGACGTCGCGCAGGTACTCGGGCAGCATCGAGAAGGCGCGCTCGAGCGCGCCGGGGTGGCGGACGAGCACGCAGCCGGCCTCGTAGGGCTGGAAGAGCATCTTGTGCGGGTCGAGGACGAGCGAGTCGGCCCGCTCGAGCCCGGGCAGCAGGGCGCGGCCGCGGTCGGTGAGGATGGAAGGCGCGCCGTACGCGCCGTCGACGTGGAGCCAGACGCCGTGCGCGAGGCACAGCTCGGCGATCTCCTCGAGCGGGTCGACCGCGCCGGTGTTCGTGGTGCCGGCCGTGGCGACGACGCAGAGCACGTCCTCGTCGAGGTCGAGGTCCGCGGGGCTCAGGCGCAGGTCGTCGCCCGTCGGCGCCGTCCGCACCTCGAGCCCGAGCAGGCGCAGGGCGCGCGTGACCGACGCGTGCGTCTGGTCGGACACGACCGCCAACCGCCGCCCCGGCCGCGCTTCGCGCGCGGCCGCGAGCGCGGTCAGCGACGCCACGCTGCCGCCGCTGACGAGGATCCCGCCGGTGCCCTCGGGCAGGCCGCACCAGTCGCGCAGCCAGTCGAGGACGACGAGCTCCACCGTCGCGGGTCCGCTCCCCCCGGCCCACGAGCCGGCGAAGACGTTCAGCCCGGCGCCGAGCGCGTCGGCGAGCGCGGAGACCGGGTTCGACGGCGAGCCCACCCGCGCGAAGAAGCGCGGGTGGTCGCCGTGCTGCATGAACGGCAGCACCTCGGTGAGCAGCGTGTCGAGCGCAGCGCCGGGGTCGCCCGGTCCGTCGGGCGGCGGGCCGCCGATCGCGGCGCGCAGAGCGGCGGCGTCGCCGGTGCGGATGGGGGGTTCCTCCCCCACCCGCTCCCAGTGATCGGCGATCGCGTCGACGACGCGGTGCCCGAGGCGCCTGAGCTCCTCGGGCTCGAGCGTCAGCGGGGGTCGAGGTCCAGCGCGCACGAGTTGATGCAGAAGCGCTGGCCGCTCGGGCCGGGGCCGTCGTCGAAGACGTGCCCGAGGTGCCCGCCGCAGCGCGCGCAGACGACCTCCGTTCTCACCATCCCGTGGCTCACGTCCGTGCGCAGCTCGACGTTCTCGGTGTTCGCCGGGTCGGTGAAGCTCGGCCAGCCGGAGCCGGAGTCGAACTTCGTGCCGGAGTCGAACAGCTCGTTGCCGCACGCGGCGCACGTGTAGACGCCGTCGTCCTTCGTGTTGACGAACTTCCCCATGAACGGGGGCTCGGTCGCGGCCTGGCGCAGCACCGCGTACTGGTCGGGCGCGAGCTGCGCGCGCCACTCCTGCTCGGTCTTCAGGACCTTCTCCATGTCTTCCAGACTAGGAACCCCTTCAAGGGGTTACGCGGACTAGCGCACCTTGAGGCGGAAGCGCAGGGTGGCGCGCCGCGGGATCCCCGTGGTGTCCCGCACCACGAGCCGCACCGTCAGCGCCGCCCGGCGCGCGCGGCGGATCGCGCGGCGCTGCGCCCTGGTGAGCCGCAGGGTGACGACGCCGGGCTCCCCGGCGGCCAGCGTCAGCCGCTGCGTCCGCAGCCGGATCGGCCTGCGCGCCGCCGCACGCGCCGCGGCGCCCGTGAGCGTGATCTGCTTCGCGGCCACGACCTCGCACGGCGACTGGCACACGACCGCCAGCAGCCTCTCCACGGCGGAGTCGACGGGGAAGGTCCCACGGCGCGCGGCGAACGGCACGTAGACGCCGGTGCCGGCGCGGGCCAGGCCGTCGACCCGGCTGGACTCCCCGCCGAGGGCGCGTTCGACAGCAGGCTCGAACGGGTCGCCGGGCGGAGGCGGCGGGCCCTTCGGGACCTCGGGCGGCGACGACGGAGGGGGATCGGCCGCAGGAGGCCCGGGCGGCGGCGGATCG
This sequence comes from Solirubrobacteraceae bacterium, assembly GCA_035942275.1. GTDB lineage: Bacteria > Actinomycetota > Thermoleophilia > Solirubrobacterales > Solirubrobacteraceae > CADCVT01. The sequence goes on from DASZDF010000308.1 coordinate 6,393, forward strand.
ACCCTCGGGGCGGCGGGCGGCGGGCCGACGCGCAGCTCGACGGTCGCGATGCGGTTCCCCCCGCCCTCGCCGCGGTAGGGGAAGCTGTCGGTGCCGGTGAACCCGGCGGCCGGCGTGGACGTGACGAGCCCATGGTCGCCGATCGCGCCGAGCGTCCCGTGGTCCGGTCCGTCGACGATCACCGGATCGACGGCGTTCTCGAACGGCGCCCTGCACGTCAGGCGCACGCGGCGGGCCGTCGCGTGGCGGACGTTCGCGGCGATCGGGACGCAGCGCGGCAGCGCGAAGCCGGGGTCGCCCACCGTGAGGACGAAGTCGAGGACCGGCGAGCTCGCCTGCCCGTCGCTCGCCCTGATGCCGACGGTGTCCGTTCCCTCGAACCCGTCGTCCGGCGTGTAGGTGAACGCGCCCGTCCCGTCCGGGCCCGTCACCGCGCCGTGCTCGGGCTGCTCGACGATCGAG
>DASZDF010000309.1:0-9358 GCA_035942275.1 Solirubrobacteraceae bacterium
CTCGCGCTGATCGTCGCCGCGCACGACGAGGAGGCCGTCATCGGCGACAAGGTGCGCAACGCGCTCGCGCTCGACTACCCCGAACTCCAGGTCGTCGTCTGCTGCGACGGGTGCACCGACGCGACCGCCGAGCGGGCCCGCGAGGCGGGCGCCCACCACGTGCTCGAGCTGCCCCGCGGCGGGAAGGTCCGCGCCCAGGACGCCGGGGTGGAGCGTTCCTCCGGCGCGATCGTCGCGTTCAGCGACGCGAACGCGACGCTCGAGGCCGACGCGCTGCGCGAGCTGGTGGCGCCGTTCGCCGACGAGCGCGTCGGCTACGTCTGCGGGCGGGTCACCTTCGTCAACGAGGCCGGCACGAACCAGGAGGGCCTCTACTGGCGCTACGAGATGGCGGTGCGCGCGCTCGAGTCGCGACTGTCGTCGGTGACGGGCGGCAACGGCGCGCTCTACGCCACGCGGCGGGAGGCCTACCTCGTCGTCGACCCGGTCATGGGCCACGACCTCTCGTTCCCGTTCAACCTCGTGCGGCGCGGGTGGCGCTGCGTGTACCGCCCGTCGGCGAGGGCGACCGAGAAGATGGTGCCGTCGATCGAGGGGGAGTGGGCGCGCAAGCGGCGGATGATGAGCCACGGCTGGCCGATCGTCGTGCGCGGCGGGCTGCTCGACCCGCGCGGCTGGCCGCCGCGCTACGCGCTGATGATCGCCTCGCACCGGTGGCTGCGCTACGCCGGCCCGTTCCTCCACCTCCTCAGCCTCCGCTCGCGCCTCTCGCTCGCCGCCCACGTCCCGCTCGCCGCCGCCGCGCTGCTCGCCGCCCGCCTCCCGCTCCGCCCGCTGCTCGTCGCGCGCTACTACGTCCTCACGCAGGCGTCGATCGCGTTCGGCCTGTACGACTGGCTGCGCCACGGCACCGACCCGGGGTGGGAGCAGGCGGAGGGAACCCGGTGACCCGGCGCCTGTTCGACGTCGTCGTCGCCGCGGCCGCGCTCGTCGCGACCTCGCCGGTGCTGCTCGCGGCGATCGCCGCCATCCGGCTCGAGACGCCGGGGCACCCGATCTACCGGCAGCGGCGCATCGGCAAGGACGGCCGGCCGTTCGACATGCTCAAGCTGCGGACGATGGTCGCGGGCGCGGAGTCGATGGGCTCCGGCCTCGCGGTGAACGAGGGCGACCCGCGCATCACGCGCGTCGGCGCGTTCCTGCGGCGCTTCTCGATCGACGAGCTGCCGAACCTGGTCAACGTGCTGCGCGGCGACATGGCGATCGTCGGCCCGCGCCCGACCGTGCAGGTGCAGGTTCAGCAGTACACCGAGCGCCAGCGCGGCCGGCTCGCGGTGCGGCCCGGCCTCACGGGATGGGCGCAGGTCAACGGCCGCGCGTCGCTGAGCTGGTCGGAGCGGATCGAGCTCGACCTCTGGTACATCGAGCATCGCTCGTGGCGGCTCGACCTGCGGATCCTGCTGCGAACCGCGCGGATCATCGTCGCCGGGGAGGGGATCTACAAGGGGCGCACGGGCGGCTGGCGGCACTAGCTCGGTGGTTTTACGCGCTGAGGGTTGCCAGATCATTCGGCGCACGTAATGCTTCCGCGCCGGTCATGGCTTGGTTCCTTCGGCGCGTCCCACTCTGGCTGGCCATCGCCGCCGCCACGTACGCCGCGCTTGAATGGGAGATTCGCACCGGCGCTGACGTCCCCCTGCTCGACACCTGGCTCGATTCTCGCGATCTTCGGGTCGCCGCTACGTTGCTATTGGTGATGGGCGTCTTCGGCCTGGCGCTCCTCGTCGCGACCGCCGTCTGGGGTTATCTCCTGCAGGCGATGCCAAGCCGGATCCAGCTGCCGCTGGGGCTTGAACTGGACTGGACGCCCGAGGACGCCAAGGCGCTCCGTGAGATCGATGAGAAGCAGCAGCAAGACATCGATCAGACGATCAAGCTCGTCCGGGACCTGGCGGCGGATGTGAAGCGCCTCCAACGCGGTGCGCGTCGATGATCGACGGGCTGCGCCAAGTTAGCCCGATGCCTTGGCAGGTCCTGAACAATGCGTAAACTACTTACGATGGCAGCTGGATCGGACGACCTCCTTCAGCGCGCAGACCGCCTGGTCGAGAGCTCTGAGGACACGCGTCGGCTACTGGCAGAGCGCTGGGATCGCGTCGAGCAAAACGTACGTCAGCGCGCCACGGAGCGTGAGCGCGCGCAACGCCAGCTAGCAGTAGGCGCGCGGGCTGCACGAAACCGCGTGGTAGTCAGCTTCGGTGCCGCCGCGACGATCGTCCTCGCAGCGGCCCTCGTCGACGGGGGCTCCGTGCTCTACGTGTCAGCCGCTGCGGTGGCGGTCCTAGCCGTCGTTGGCGTTTCCTCCGCCGCGGGGTTCGTGAGGCTTGCAGCGTCGCTCGAGGACGGACCGCGCCCGTCGGACTCGCAGACGCACCACGTCATACGGCACTGACTCGGCGTCAGTCGGCCGGTCGATACCGCGCTACCGTTCGCGGTGCGAAAGCGGTTCCGGCAGGGGTGTCGAACCGCCCGACCACGGAGGAACCCCCCGATGAGGCCACGCAGCTTCCTGCTGCCGGCGCTCGTCGCGTTCGTCCTCGCCCTGGCTCCGGCCGCGGCGCAGGCGGCCGTGACGCTGCAGCCCGGCGCGTACCACGAGACGCCCAAGGGCGCCTGCACGCTGAACTTCGTCTACACCGACGGCACGTCCACCTACCTCGGCACCGCCGCGCACTGCGCGAACGGCACCGGCGACCGCGCCACCGACATCGAGGGCGTCGAGTTCGGCACGGTCACCTGGATCGGCGACGAGGACGACACCGCCTGGGACTTCGCGTTCATCAAGGTCGACGCCGAGGATGTCGCACGCGTGTCGCCCGCCGTCAAGGGCTGGCCGACGTACCCGAAGGGCTCGACGGTCCCGGCCGACACGCTCACCGGCGACTCGATCCAGCTCTCCGGCTACGGGCTCGGCTACGGCACGACGAGGACGACGCAGGAGCAGCGCACCGCACTGCACGCGTTCGACGACACCGAGATCTACGGCGTCAACGGCCCGATCCACTGGGGCGACTCGGGCGGCCCGCTCGTGCACCGGCGGACCGGCAAGGCGCTCGGCATCGTGAGCCGCCTGTGCGTCGGCGCGTGCACCGAGGAGGGCCCGACCGTCCAGGGCATCCTCGCCAAGGCGCGCTCCCGCGGCCTCAGCCTCACCCTGCGGACCGTCTAGGTCCGCGACCGCGAGCTCGACCCGGCCGCCGCTATCCCCCCAGCCGGCGGTCGGGCGGGCTCGCCCTCCGGCATGCTGTCGCCCGGTGACGGCCATCCTCCTCACCGGCGTCGGCAAGCGCTACGACATCGTCTCCGCGTTCGCGCGGCACGCGACCGTCGTCGCCGCCGACCCGAACCCGCTCGCGCCGGCGCAGTACGCCGCGCACCACCGCGTCGCGGTGCCGCTGATCAGGGACCCCGCCTACGTCCCCGCGCTGCGCGCGCTGTGTGACGAGCACGGGGTGGGGGCGATCGTGCCGCTGACCGACCTCGACATCGAGACGCTCGCCGTCGCCCGCGCGGAGGGGCACCTGCCCGAGGCGCTCGTGCCCGGGCCCCGCACCGCGACGGCCACGTACGACAAGTACGAGGCGCACCTCGAGCTGCAGCGCCTCGGGCTGCCGTCGCCGCCGACCGTCCTGCCGGGCGAGGAGCCGCCGTCGTACCCGGTGATGGTCAAGCCGCGGCGCGGCTCGGGCGCGGACTCGATCCACCGCGCGAACGATGCCGACGAGGCGGCGTTCTTCACCCGCTACCTGCGCGACAAGCAGCCGATGGTGCAGCGGCTCATGGAGGGCCCCGAGTTCTCGATCGACTGCCTGAGCGACACGGAAGGCCGCTGCCTGAACGCGATCCCGCGCTCGATGCTCGAGTCGCGCGGCGGCGAGTCGATCAAGGGCACGGTGCTCGACGACCCCGAGCTCGTCGACCTCGGCCGCCGCGTGGTCGAGGCGCTCGAGGTGCGCGGGCCGTGCACGGTCCAGGCGTTCCGCGACCGCGAGATCGGCCTCGGGATCACCGACGTCAATACCCGCTTCGGCGGCGCGTTCCCGGCGCCGATGTACGCCGCGCTGCCCGGCCGCACCTACCCGGAGCTGATCGTGCGCATGGCCCGTGGCGAGCGGGTGGAGCCCCACGTCGGCGAGTACCGCGCGGGGACGACCTTCACCCGCTACTACTGGCAGCTCGAGCTCGACGCCGACCTGCAGCCGACCGGGCGCGACATCGTCGAGCCGCCCGGCCCGCCGTCACCCCTCTGAGGCCTCCCGGAAGAACGGCCACGGGAAGTCGCCCTCGGGCGCGTCCTCGACGAACTCCGCGCGGAACGCCCGCAGCGCGTCGAACGCGCCGTCCGTGAACTCCTTGCACGCGACGTAGCGCGACCACGACACGGCGGCCACCGCGAACGGCATGTCGGTGTTGTTCTCCATGATCACGGTCTTGAAGCCGCCGGCCTCGCCCTTGACCTCCTCGTTCATGAGGACCTCGAGCTGCTGGCGGCGCTCCTCGGGCGTCCCGGGCGCGTACATGAAGATCACGCGGCCGTGCTCGAGCGTGTGCACCCAGTCCTCCTTGTCGGGGGAGGCGCCCGGCTCGTAGATGCCGTCGGACGCGGCGGGCGGCGGGCGGTGCGTGCCGGAGGTCGGGGGATTGGTCTTGTACTCGTCGAAGGTCGCGGTCGCGCTGGGGAGGTGCGCGTTCCCCTCGTCGGGGAACTCCTTGAACGTGCAGCCGGCCGCCTTCGCGGCGGCCTCGAGGTCGTCGGTCTGCTTGGGCGGCAGGCTCACGTCCGCCGGCGGCGGGGGCTGCGGGTCGTCCTCCTCGCCGCCGCCACCGAGGAGCACCGCGGCGAGGATCCCGGCCACGGCGAGCACGGCCACCGCGCCGCCGACGAGCTGCAGGCGCCGCTTGCGCGCGGCGGAGCGGGCCTCGGCCTCCTGCTGCGCGAGGCGCTCCTGCCGCAGTCGTTCCTTCTCCTCCTGGCGGCTGGCCATGACGCGCCGCAGGCTAATGGATCAGCGCGAGCGCGCCACGGTCCCGCCGCCGGCCCCGCGGATCGCGCGCACGAACACGTCCGCCGCCTGCGCCGGGCCGTTGCGCCGGTCGCCCGGGAACAGCGCGCGCAGGCGGTACAGGCCGGGGCGCCTGAGGCGGATCGCGGCGCGGAAGCGCCCGGCGCGTGCGCGGCTGTGCAGCGTCGCGGCGCGGACGAACCGGCTGCTGTTCGGGCCGGCCTGCCGCCAGACCTCGACCCGGACGGCCGCCTTCTGCGGGCGCACGCTCCCGACCAGGACGGCGCTCCGCCCCGCGGTCACGCGGCTCGCGGCCGGCCGCGCCGAGAGCACCGGCGTGACGACGACGCGCGTGCGCGGCGACGCGACCTCGTTGTGGATCGCGCGGACGTCCCACGACCGCGTCGCGGGGAACTCGGCGGCCCAGCTGCCGTCCGGCGCGGTGCTCGTCGACGTGACGCTCCGCCAGCCCTGCGTCGTCCCGATCTCGATCTTCACCTTGCGACCGGCGACCCCGGCGCCGGCGCCGTCGGTCATGCGCCCGGTCACGCGCACCGGCTGCGGGAAGGGGAACGCGGGCGCCGCGGGCTGGAGGCTGAGGGCGACCGGGATGCCGCCGGCGGGCGGCGGCGGCCCGAGCGCCGGGGCGCGTCCGGCGGCCAGCTCGCGGAGACGCGGGAGCTGCGCGTAGAGCTGGCCGCCGGGACACGCAGTGGAGTTCCCGTCGCGGTGACCGGAGATGCGCTCGAAGGTGACGGCGTGTCCGCTGGCGAACTTGTTCGAGCTGCCGCCGGCCGACACCACCGTGACCTGGCCCTCGACCGGGGCGCCGTGCAGCGGCAGCTTCCACGCAAGGAGGCGCGCCATCGCGTCGAGCGCGGCGTCGGTCTGCGGGACGTCCTGGTAGTTGCCGAGGTTCGCGATCCCGGTCGAGACCGAGTTGTAGCCCTGCGCCTGGGCGCCGACGATCGCCTGGTCGATCCAGACCGCGCGGCCCTCGAAGATCTGGCCGTACTTGTCGACGAGGAAGTTGTAGCCCACGTCGTCCCACCCGTTCGAGTTGCGGTGGAAGCGGCAGATGCCGAGCACCATCTCGCGCGAGTCCTCCGGCCCGTACTCGTTCGCCGTGACCGTGTGGTGGACGAAGGCCATGTGGACCTCGCCGTACCTCGGCGCGTCGCGCGGCCGGCACTGGTTGCCCTCCCACTCCGAGCGCGGGACGATCGCCGGCGCGTCGCCGAACTGCGCCTGCGCGGCACGGGCGCGGATGCGCCGCGGCGGCGCGCTCACCGCGACGAAGTGCGCGCGCAGGCCGCGCGGACGGCCCTCGACGCGGAGCTGCACGGCGTCGGCGCCTCCCGCCCAGACCGGGTCGCTGCCCTTCGCGCTGTGCGCGTGGCCGAGCTCGACCCACCGCCGCCACCCGTGGCGCGGGTCGTGCACCCGCGCGCGGAGGTGCAGGTGCGCGCTCGCGCGCGCCCAGCGCACGCCGAAGACGTCGAAGCGCCGACCCGGCCGCAGGACCCGCGACGTCCACGTGGCGTGCGCCGCACGCGCCTTCCCGGCGGCGGCGACGGGAAGCTCGAAGTCGGCCGCGCGGGGTCCCGTGGCGGACGCCGGCGGGGCGGCGCAGAGCAGCAGGAGGACGGCGACGAGTGACCGGCGCATCGGGGACACGGAACACCGTCGCACACGCCGAGTCGCGCTCGTGGGAGGCGCCTTGCAGCGCCGGAGCGCGCCGCTCCGCGCGGCCGAGCAGGCCGCTTCGGGCCGCTTCGGCGGCGGCGCGGCTTAGGGGATCGGCTCGGGGATGTCGGCCTCCCACTCCCCGGCGATCGCCTTCTCGCGGAAGGCCCGGATGGCGTCGAAGACCTTGTCGTCGAACGTGGGGCAGGTGAGCGACCGCGTCCACGACGTGGCGGCGACCGCCGCCGTCATCGAGGTCTGGTTCTCGAAGAGCAGGGTGTGGAAGCCGCCCGTCCCCTCGACCTCCTCGCCGACCATCGTCTCGAGCTGGTTGATCCGGTTCTGCGGCGTGCCGGCCTTGAACTGCACGTTCACGCGGCCGTGCTCCAGGGAGTGCACCGACTGCTCGAGGTCGGGCGGCTCGGGGTAGACGCCGTCCTGCGCTGCGCTCGGGTCGTGGGAGCCGGAGGTCGGCGGGTTCGTCTTGTACTGGACGTCCTCGGTGACGTGCCCGCGGCCCTCGCTGGGGTGCTCGGCGACCTTGCACCCGGCGGCCTTGGCCGCCTCGTCGAGGTCGCTGATCTGCTTGGCGGGCACCGCGACGTTCCCGCCGGAGGTCTGGTTGGAGCCCTCGTCGTCGCCGCTGGCCACCGCCAGCACGACCACGAGCGCGACCGCGGCGAGCAGGACGGTGCCGAGCACGATGCCGATCCGGCGGCGCCGGCCCTCGCTGGCCCGGTGCGCGGCCTCGAACTCCTCGCGCTCCCGGCGCAGCCGCTCCTTCTCTTCCTTCCTGCTCGACATGCGCAGCGCGACAGGGTACTAGCGAGTCGCCGCGCGCCGCCCTGCCGCGCGGGGCGGGGCGGGCGCCTCCGCCTCCCAGCACTCGTGCACGAACGCCGCGATCTCGTTCGTGAGCCGCTCGGGTGCCAGGCGCAGCTCGAGGATCGAGCTCGCCTCCAGCAGCCGGCCGTTCGGCAGCTCGTCGGCGAGCATGCCGGCGTCGGAGAACGGGTGGACCGGGTCGCGGTGGTGGCCGATGACCAGCGCCGGCTGCGTGAACGTCCGCCGCTGCCAGCGGTGAGGGGCGATGCGGCCGAAGAAGAGCCCCTCGAGGACGGAGCCGCTCGGGCCCGGGTCCTGCCGCAGGGTGTCGAGCCCGACGTCGAGCAGGAACGGCGGGGCCCCGCGGGGAATCGCGTTCGCCCCGGCCTGGACGAGCCGCATGATCCGCCCGCCGTAGCGCATGGCCAGCAGCATCGGCAGGAAGGCCACCCCGCAGGCGATCATCGCCCCGTCCAGCACCGGCATCTCGATGACCATGCCGCGCACGCGCTCCGGCGCCACCGCCGCCGCCTCGAGCGTGACGTTCGCCCCCAGCGACGTCCCGGCGACGACCGCCTGGTCGAGCTCGAGGTGGTCGAGTAGCGCGATGACCTGCTCGCCGAACATCGGCATCGAGTACTCCCACATGTTCGGCGGGCGGTCCGAGCGGCCGTGGCCGAGCAGGTCGAGCGTGACGACGCGGTTGCCGCGCTCGGCGAGCGCACGGGCCAGCGGCTTGTGCATCCGCTGCGAGAGGAGCAGCCCATGGAGTAGGACAACCGTCCGCTCCCCCTCGCCGAATTCGCTGTAGGACAGCTGATGATCAAGGTGGACGAATGAGGACACCGCATGTCAGGGTAATGAGTGCGGGCACCTTCCAACTCGCGCTCCCCGCGCGCGTTGAGGAGGGTGTGTCGCCGCACGAGTCATGGAAGCCTCCGCACCGCCCCGCCCCGTCCGAGCGCCTTTGCGCTCCCTCGATCGCCTGCGCACGTCCGGCGACGCGGAGCTCGTGCGCATGGTGCGCCTCGGTCACGAGCCCGCCTTCGAGCAGATCTACGACCGCCATCACCGTGGGATCCTCAGCTTCTGCCGCCACATGCTCGGTGGCTCGCGCGACGAGGCCGAGGACGCCGTCCAGCACACCTTCATCGCTGCATATCGCGACCTTCGGGCCTCCGACAAGCCGATCCACCTCAAGGCGTGGCTCTACACGATCGCGCGCAACCGCTGCCTCTCGATGCTGCGGGCCCGCCGCGAGCAGGTCTCGCTCGAGGACGTCGAGCCGGCGACCGACGGACTCGCCGCCGAGGTCCAGCGCCGCGAGGACCTGCAGGACATGCTCCGCGACCTCCACCGGCTCCCCGACGACCAGCGCGCCGCGCTCGTCCTCTCGGAGCTGGGTGCGCTCTCGCACGAGGAGATCGCCATGACCCTCGACGTGCGCAAGGAGAAGGTGAAGGCCCTCGTCTTCCAGTCGCGAGAGTCGCTTTCCAACTCCCGGCAGGCGCGCAACGCCGACTGCCACGAGATCCAGAAGCAGCTCGCGATCCTGCGCGGCGGCTCGCTGCGGCGCACGACGCTGCGCCGTCACGTCGACCAGTGCGCCGCGTGCCAGGCGTACAAGGCCGAGGTCCAGCGCCAGCGCGCCGCGCTCGCGATCATCCTGCCGGTCGTCCCGACCGCCGGGCTGAAGAGCGGCGTGCTCGCGGGCGTCGTCGGCGCCGGAGCGGCCGCGGCCGGCGGCGGCGCCGCGGCGGGCGGCGGCGTCATCGGCGCGAAGC
>DASZDF010000310.1:0-3108 GCA_035942275.1 Solirubrobacteraceae bacterium
TGGCCGCGGATGAGGCGCGGGTCCTCCTTGCGCTTCAGCCGGCCGAAGCCGATCGGCCGTTCCTCGGTCGCGGCCATCAGGCGCTCACCTCCTGGTGCTCGGCGGCCCAGTGGACCGCGGCGAGGATGTTCTTGTAGCCCGTGCAGCGGCAGATCTGGCCGGAGATCGCCTCGCGGATCTCGTCGTCGGTCGGGTTCGGGTTATTCTCTAGCAGCGCCTTGGCGGTGAGCATCATGCCCGGCGTGCAGAACCCGCACTGGAGCCCGTGCTCCTCGACGAAGCCCTGCTGGACCGGGTCGAGCGCGCCGTCGCGCTCCATCCCCTCGACCGTCGTGACCTCGTGGCCGTCGGCCATCGCGGCGAGCACGGTGCACGTCTTCACCGGCTCGCCGTCGAGCAGCACGACGCACGCGCCGCAGTTCGACGTGTCGCAGCCCCAGTGGGTGCCCTTCTTGCCGGCGGTGTCGCGGATGAAGTGGACGAGCAGCTGGCGCGGCTCGACGTCCGCGGCGACCTGCTCGCCGTTGAGGGTCACGGTGACGTTCACGGGGCCTCCTAGGCCAGGGCCTGCGCGACCGCGCCGCGCAGTGCTCGAAGGGTCAGCTCTTCCGCCAGGTGGCGCTTGTAGTCGGCGGGACCGCGCTGGTCCTCAGCCGGGTCGGTGTCCTCGGCGGCGAGGCGCGCGGCGGCCGCGAGCACCTCGTCGGACGGCGCCTGCCCGCGCAGCGCCTCCTCGGCGCGCGTGCTGCGCACGCCCTTCGGGTTGACCGCGCTCAGCGCGATGCCGGCGTCGGCGATCCCCTCGCCGTTCATCCAGATCGCGGCCGCGCTCGCCGCGACCGCCCAGTCGCCCGCGCGCCGCTTCACCTTGCGGTAGGCGCCGCCGTGTTGCTCGCGGATCGGGATGCGCACCTCGACGAGCATCTCGCCGTCGCCGACCGCCGTCTCGTACGGCCCGCGGTAGAAGTCGACCATGTCGATGACGCGCTCGCCGCCGCTGCCGCGGATGACGACGTTCGCGTTCAGCGCTGCGCAGACCGCGGAGAGGTCCTCCGAGGGATCGGCCTGGCACAGCGCCCCGCCGATCGTGCCGCGGTTGCGCACCGGCGGATCGGCGATGCCGTTCTCCGCCTCGCGGACGATCGGCAGCCGCTCGGCCAGCAGCTCCGACTCGAGGAGGTCGCGGTGGCGGGTCATCGCGCCGATGCGCACCTCCCCGCCCTCCTCGCGGATGTAGCCGAGCTCGGCCTCGAGCGGGTTGATGTCGATGAGGTGCTCGGGCGTCGCCAGCCGCAGCTTCATCATCGGCAGCAGCGAGTGGCCGCCGGCGACGAGCCGCGCCTCGGGGCCGAGCTTCTCGAGCAGGCCGATCGCCTCGTCGACGCTCGATGCGCGCGCGTACTCGAACGGCGCGGGTACTTGCATGGCTCTCCTCCGCGAGACGAACTCCGAGCGTGCAACGTACGCGTGCCTTGACAGCGCGGCAAGACGTCATAACCGTTGCGTTATGACCTTCGCGCAGCTCCGGGCGTTCGCGACGGTCGCGCGGCTCGGCTCGGTCACCGAGGCGGCGACGTCGCTCGGGGTGAGCGAGCCGGCCGTCTCCGCGCAGGTGGCCGCGCTGCGACGCGATCTGCACGACGCGCTCTTCGTCCGCGCGGGCAGCGGAATCCGGCTGACGCCCGGCGGCGAGCGGCTCGCCGCCGCCGCCGCGGAGATGCTCGCGCTCGAGGATCGCGCGCGGCGCGAGGTCGGCGAGGCGGAGCGCCCGCTCCTGCGCCTCGCGGTGACGGCGCCGGTCGCGGAGGTCGTCTCCGCGCCGCTGCTCGACGCCTTCACCCGCCGGCGGCCCAACCTGGAGGTCGCGCAGGAGATCGCCCCTCCCTCCTCGTTCGCCGCGCTGCTCGCGGATCGCCGCGCCGACGTGGTGCTCGGCACGGCCGTCGCGCGCGACTCGGTCCCCTTCCTGCGCTGTCGCCTCGTCGTCGTCGCCGCGCCGGGCGGCGTCCCGGACCGCTGGCTCGCGGGGCCCGGCGGCGAGGAGCGGCTGCGGCGCTTCCTGCGACGGCCCGCGGACGTGCGCGTGTTCCCGAGCGAGGCGTCGGCGGTCGAGGCGGCGAGCGAGGGCCAGGGCGCGATGCTCGCGATCGCGCACACGGTCGTCGAGCCGCTGCGACGCGGGACGCTCGTCCGGCTGGAGGCGCGGCCGGCCGAGGAGATCTGGTTCGCCAGCGCGCTCGAGGGCGAGCGCCGCTCGCCGGCGGCCGCGTCGCTGCTCGCCTACATCACGACGCCGGAGGCGACGCACGCGATGATCGCGCGCCCCGGCGGCGTGGCGGCGGGCCGCTTCCGGCCCCCGGTCTACGTGACGATCTGGAGCGGACGCTGAGCGTCCACTACGCTCGCGCGGCATGGACGAGATCCTGCGCGAGGTCGACGAGTGGATCGCGGCGGGCGAGAAGGTCGCGGTGGCGACCGTCGTCGGCGTCCACCGGTCCGCGCCGCGGCCGCCCGGGGCGAAGATGGCGTTCTCCTCCTCGGGCCAGATGGCGGGTGCCGTGTCGGGCGGGTGCGTCGAGGGCGCGGTCGTCGAGGCGGCGGCCGAGGTCCTCGAGGGAGGAGCGCCGCGGCTGCTGCACTTCGGCATCGCCGACGAGGACGCGTGGGACGTCGGCCTGCCCTGCGGCGGCGAGATCGACGTGTGGGTCGAGCGCTACGAGCCGGGCCCGTTCGCCGACGCCGCGCGGGCGGGAGAGCGCGCCGCGCTCGTGACGCGGCTGACCGACGGCGCGAAGCTCTTCGTGCACGCCGACGGCGCCGTGAGCGGGACGCTCGCCAAGGGCGCCGCGAGCAGCTCCCCCGACGCGGGCGGCTGCGCCGAAGCGGCCCGCTCCGCCGCCGAGGAGCTCATGTGGGCGGAGCGCTCCGAGGCGCGCGGCGACCTCTTCGTCGACGTCGTGTTCCCCGCCCCGCGGCTGTTCGTCTTCGGCGCGGTCGACTTCGCGGCGGCGCTCTGCACCGCCGCGCGCTTCGCCGGCTGGCGGCCGTACGTGATCGACCCGCGTGGCTTCTTCGCGCGACCCGACCGCTTCCCGACGGCGGAGGAGG
>DASZDF010000311.1:0-3959 GCA_035942275.1 Solirubrobacteraceae bacterium
GGACCCGTCGTCGACGACGACGACCTCGAACCGCTCGGCCGCCAGCGTCTGCGCCCGCAGCGCCGCGACGGCGGCGGCGAGCCCCGCCGGCCGGTCGCGCGTCGGGATCACCACCGTGACGTCCGGGACCATCGCGCGGCACACTACGGCGCCGTGAGCTCGCTCCGCCTGCGCCGCGCGTACAACCGGGTGTGGTGGGCGCCCCGCTTGCGCAGCGTCGTGACCGGCCGGTTCTTCCGCCGCGACGCCATCGACACGACGCACCTCCACGCCTACCACGAGGGGCCCGGCGTCATCGGGCCGGTCCAGAGCGAGGAGGCGCTCGTGCTCTACGGGCTCGTCCGCGCGGTCCGTCCGCGGACGGTCGTGGAGTTCGGGTTCGACCAGGGCCGCAGCGCGTTCAACTTCCTGCGCGCGCTCGACGCCGACGCGCGGCTGTACTCGTTCGACGTCCGCGACGAGGCCGCGCAGCTCGCCGGCGCGCTGTTCGGCGGCGAGGAGCGCCTCCGGTTCGTCCGCAAGTCGCAGGCGGAGTTCGAGGCGGTCGACGTCGACGGGCGCGCGGTCGACTTCGTGTTCCTCGACGCGTCCCACGACCTCGGGCTCAACCAGGAGACGCTGCGCCGCGTCCTGCCCGTGCTGGCGCCAGGCGCGATCGTCGCGATCCACGACACCGGCACGTTGTCGCGCGCGACGATGGCGCCCGCGCTGCGCGCGGAGGCCGACGCCGTCCGGAGCGCGCAGTGGGTGACGGAGGACGCCTTCGAGCACCAGCCCGGCGAGCGCGCGACGGTCAACTGGCTGCGCGACGAGCACCCCGAGCTCGCGCAGATCCACCTGCACACCCACCGCGTCGTGCGGTGGGGGCTGACGCTGCTCCAGCGCAGCGAGCGCCTGCCGACGGCGCTCGATCGGCCGGCCCCGTGAGCCGGCTGCGCCACGGCGCCGAGCGGGCAGCGCGGCGGCTGGGCTGGGACCTCGTCCGCCGCGGGCCGCTCAGCCCCGTGCCCGAGGTGCCGCCCGACGGCGACCCGGTCTGGTCGCGCCGCGCGGCGCTGCCGGGCGTCCGCTTCGACCTTGACGAGCAGCTCGTGCTGCTCGAGGGCCCGCTGCTCCCGCACCTCGGCGAGTTCGCGAGCGACGTCCGCGGCGCCGGGTTCGAGCTGTGGAACGGCCTCTACCAGGCCGGCGACGCCGAGGTCCTCTACGCGCTTCTGCGCCATCTCAGGCCGGCGCGGGTCGTGGAGATCGGCTCCGGCCACTCCACGGCCGGGGCCGCGGCCGCGTGCGCGGCGAACGCGCGGGAGGGCGCGCCGTGCGAACTCGTGGCGATCGACCCGGAGCCGCGCGTCGAGGTGGCCGCGTCGACGCCGGGCCTCTCCCGCGTCGTGCGCACCGACTGCCGCGCCGCGCCGGCCGAGCTGTACGAGCGGCTCGAGCCGGGGGACGTGCTGTTCGTCGACACGTGGCACGTCGTGAAGCTCGGGGCCGAGGTCAACTGGATCGTGCTCGACCTGCTGCCGCGGCTCGCGCCCGGCGTGTGGGTCCACTTCCCCGACGTCTTCCTGCCGTACGAGTACCCGCGCTACATGTTCACGACTGCCGGCTACCTCAACGAGCAGCACCTGCTCGAGGCGTTCCTGCTCGGCGGCGGGTGGACGGTCGAGCTGGCGATGGCGGCCCTCTTCCGCGACCGCTTCGAGCGCCTCGCCTCCGTGATCCCGAGCCTGCGCGAGCCCGTGCCGGGCGTGCCGGAGCTGCGCACGTGGCTGCCCAGCGCGATCTGGCTGCGCCGGCGGTAGATCGCCGCCGAGCGGGATCCCTTCATCGCCGCCTCAGCAGCGTCAGGCGGGCGTCCTGCGCCACGGGCGCGAAGCCGGCCGCGGCCGCCCAGCGCTCCTCGCGCGCGACCGCCCGCGGATCGGCGAGGCGGTAGACGACGAGCAGGTCGAACGCGCCGCGCTCGAGCGCGCCCGCGAAGCCGCGCGCATCGTCGTAGGTGCGGAGCAGCCCGTCGACGAACGGGCCGACGTACTCGACCCGGTTGCGCAGGCGCGGCCCGAAGAGGGGGTAGATCGGGCTCGTGTAGGTGATGACCTCCCTGCCCGCGATCCCCACCGCGTGGCCGTCCGGCGCGTGCTGCCGGATCCATGCCGCGACGGCGTCGTGCGTCGCGTACCGGCGTTCCTCGTGGCGGTCCTGGACGAGCCGGCCGCCCACGAGCGCCACCGCCGCCCCGATCAGCGCGGCCGCCACCGCGACGCGACGCCCGCGCGGGACCTGGGCGGAGCGCGCCGCCGACCTGATCCCGGCCGTCGCGAGCAGCGCCGCGGCCACCGCCGCGACCTGCGCCGTGTCGAGGTCGAGCGGCGCCTTCGCGAGCCCGGCGACGACAGAGGCGACCAACCCGGCCTCGACCGGTACCCGCGCCCGCGGCCATCGACCCGCGGCCCACGCCGTCAGCACCGCCGCGAACACCACCGCGGGCAGCCCGTAGCGGGCGTTCGGGCCGACGAGCGTCGGCGCCCCCTCCGGCCCGAGGGCGCTGTTCGGCGTCACCACGTACACGGCGAGGAGGGCGACGACCAGCGCCCCGAGCAGTAGGACGACAGGGTGACGCCGGCCGGCCGCGACCGCGACGACCGCGCCGGCGAGCACGAGCGGCACGAACGGGCCCCACGCGTCCCACCACGCGGGCACGAGGTGGTCGCTCCACATGCCGGCGTCGGTGAGGTAGTCGCTCACCGTGAACCCGACGCGCTCGAGCACCTCGTTCGCGGGCGCGTCGAAGATCGTGATCCCGAACGGGCGGACGCCGGCCGGGAAGATCGGGCTCGACGTCAGCACCAGGTTGCGCACCAACCAGACGCCGCCCGCGGCCAGCACGCAGCCCGCGACCAGCGCGCCGTGCCGCGGCGCTCGGCGGTACAGCGCCCACGCGGCGACGACGACGAGCGCCGCCGGCGCGCCGTACCACTTCGTCCCGAACGCCAGCCCCAGCGCCGCGCCGCCCACCACGAGCTCCGCCGTCGACCCCGTCCGCGCGTGGCGCAGCAGGAAGAGCGCCCCGGTGGCGAGGCCGAAGAAGGCGATCGTGTCGGGGAGCCCCTCGACCGTGAGGAACGCGACGTGCGGCATCGCGAGGAAGGCCAGCCCGGCGAGCCACGACGTCGTCCGCGGCGCGCCGAGCTCCCGGGCGAGCGCGTACAGCGCGATCACCGTCAGGACGGCGAAGGGGAGGAACACGGCGCGGACGAAGGCGTCCTGCCGCCACGGCAGCACCGCGGCGAGCTGGAGGAGCACCCCGTTCTGCGGGTAGTTGCCGTTCGCCAGGAACGGGACGAACTGGTCGTTCTCCCAGAGCGAGCCGCGCTGGACGTACCGTGCGACGTCGGGGAGGTACACCGCGAGCTGGTCCACCTGCCCGATCGCCTGCGTCGCCTGGAGCCGCAACGCCACCAGGAACCACCCGCCGGCGACGGCCGCGCCGACCGCCACGAGGACCCAGGAGGCGCGCGACTCGGCGCCGGGCGAAGCGGCAGGCTCCGGCGGCGACGCTTCGGCCGGCCGCACCGCCGCCATCGCCGCCGCCAGGAGCGCCGCGGCGAGCAGCACCGTCCCGCGCGACAGGACGCCGAGCATCAGCGGCGTGAGGTGGATCAGGAGCAGCGCCGACGTCATGACGACCGCGAACGCGAGCGCGCGCGGTGTTCCGCGAAGCCACGGCAGCCGCCGCCGCACCACGATCACGGCGACCCACGCCGCGGCTCCGAGCACGGCCGCCGCAAGGCCCCATCCGGCGAGGTACTCGCCCAATCCGACCTGATCCGGTGGCATCGGCCTCAGCGCGGCGGCCGCACGCCCGCGACCGCGGTTCCAGCCGCAAACGCCCGGCACAGCAGTCGGTACAGTTCGCGCCCGCCGCCCTCCCCGCCGGACATCGGCACCACGACGCTGAC
>DASZDF010000312.1:0-3737 GCA_035942275.1 Solirubrobacteraceae bacterium
GCACGATCCGGCCCGCGCCGAAAGGGCGAGTCGGCGGCCGCCGCCCCCACGCGACGACGCCGGTGGGCGGGAACGGCCCGGCGCCCGGCCGCGCCAGCTCGGCGATCCGCTGCGCCACGTCGGGCGCGAGGTCCCGCGCCAGCGCGGCGAGCCGCTCGGGATCATCGGTCGTGACCTCGAGCACCTCGGCGCCGAAGCGCAGCGCGTGCTTGACCGCATGGAAGCCCTCTAGGCAGACCGCCGCCGGGCCGCTCACTGACCGTTACCGTTCATTCGAGATGGATCTGCGCAGGCGGGAGCTGCTCCTGCGAACCGGGGGATTGTCGCTGGCGGGTCTCGTCGCCGCTGCGCTGCCCGCCGCGCGGGCGCTCGGGCAGCAGGGCCCGCCGCCCTTCGACCCCGACGCCACGCTGCAGGCGTTCGCCGACACGATCCTCCCCGGCCGCAAGGTCGACCGCACGGAGTCGGGCGCGCCGGTCGCGCCCGGCGCCATCGCCGGCGTGCATTCGCTCCCCGGCGCCGTCGAGACCGACGCGCTGCTGCTCTACCACCACCCGAAGACGGGCTTCGACGCACTGGAGCCCGCCTTCCTCGCCGACCTGCAGACCCGCTCCCGGGGCGACTTCGTCGCGCACGACTTCGCGCGGCGTACCGCGATCTGCCTCGAGGGCCTCAGCTTCGAGAACCCCAGCCGGACGCTGTGGGAGGCCGCGGCCGCCGTCCCGTTCACCGCGTTCTGCGCCGCCGCGCTCTCCGAGGAGCAGACGGCCGACAGGGCCGCGGGCTACCGCGTCATGGGCCTGCCGGGCCGCAACCTCGAGGGCTACCGCGACTTCTCCTACGGCCGCCGGCTGAGCCGGGAGCGCACCCGGACCGGGAGCCTGCCGTAGATGGCCGAGCGCATGGACGTCCTCATCGCCGGCAGCGGGTTCGGCGGCTCGATCACGGCATGGCGGCTCGCCGAGCTGTACGCGGCGGCCGGCGCCGACCCGAAGGCGATCACGGTCCTCGAGCGCGGCCGGCGCTTCGCCAAGCACACCGACTTCAAGCAGTCTATGCACATCGACCACCTGTCCGACGTGTACATGCTGATCCAGGGCGACGGCGCGCAGATCGTCGTCGGCAACGCCGTCGGCGGCGGGTCGAACCTCTATCTCGCGGCGTCGATCCGGTCGCCGACCGAGACGTTCGAGCGCCGCGACCGCCGACCCGGCGACGGCCCGGACCGCCGGATGTGGCCGGCCGAGATCTCGCGGCGGACCCTGGACCCGTACTACGAGCGCGCCGAGCGGGCGCTGCGCGTCAGCCGGCCGACCTGGGCGCAGGTGTCGAAGTCGGGCGGGCTGTGGGCCAAGACCCTCGCCGCGGCCGGACACACGTGCGATCGCGTCCCGCTCGCGATCACCGAGTCGCGCTGCGCGAACGTCAAGTGGTGCCACACGGGGTGCGTCTTCGGGGCCAAGAACACCCTGAACACGAACTACCTCGCGAGCGCGGAGCGCGCCGGCGTCCAGGTGCGGCCGAACCTCGAGGTCCAGTCCATCCGCCAGACGAGCGCCCGGCCGTACCGCTACGTCGTCACCGCACAGCCGCTCGGCGAGGCGACGAAGCAGCCCGAGGGCCCGCCGGCCGAGCTCGAGGCGAAGGTCGTCGTCCTGAGCATGGGGGCGATGGCGAACTCGCCGATCCTCATGCGCTCGCGACCCCAGCTTCCGGCGCTGAGCGACCAGCTCGGGCGGCACGTCGGCGTCAACGGCGATCACATCGCGGCGATGGAGTACGACCCGAGGAAGGTCCGGGAGGTGCTGAGGCTCCCGCCCTTCGACGAGTTCTACAAGGGCAAGCCGATCACGACGATGACCTACGACTTCTGGGCCGGCCGCCGCGGCAACCGCTGGGACGGGACGCGCTTCACGCTCCAGGAGATCTTCCTCAGCTCGCTGACGAACTTCCTCTACGACGACGGCCGCGAGCCTGCCGAGCCGAGCTGGTGGGGGCTCCAGAAGAAGGAGGCGATCAACCGGTGGGCCAACCGCATCGAGCTCCTGGCGATGGTCGAGGACACGCACGACGGCGCGTTCTACGCCGCACCGCACGCCGGCAGCGCCGAGCGGCCGAACGCGGGGCCGGTGGCCATCGGGACGTTCACGTACAAGCTCAGCGAGCAGTCGATCCGCATCCGCGAGGCCGCGGACAGGGCGATGGCGCGGATCGCGCGGCGCAGGGGCCTCGCGCGGTTCATGAAGCTGACCGAGACGGAGGGCGCCTACGCGTCGCACCCGCTCGGCGGCTGCCGGATGGCCCCGGGTCCCGACCTCGGCGTCACCGACCATCGCGGCGCCGTCTTCGGCTACGAGGGCCTGTACTGCATCGACAGCTCGATCGTCCCGACGTCGCTCGGCGTGAACCCGTCGCTCACGATCGCCGCGGTGAGCGAGCGCTGCGCCGAGCAGCTCGTCGCGAGCGCCGGCGACCTGGGGCTGCCGGCGCGGCCGGCGGGCTTCGTCCCGCGCACGCCCGACGAGATCCTCACCGAGCACCTGAGGAAGGCGGCATGAGGCGCGCCGCGCTCCTCGCCGCGATCGTCGTCCTCGCCCTCGGCGCTGTCGTGGGCGCGGCGCCGCAGCCGTACGACGGGACGAACCCCTTCATCTGCGAGCTCCAGCAGGCGGGCTTCGAGGCCGTCGGGCCGCATCCCGAGGCCGACCCGTACTGCGTCGAGTTCGACAAGCGCCGCCAGAACGTCAGCGGGCTCGGCATCGTCGAGTTCTTCTCGAAGGAGCCGGCGCGGGTGAACGCGGCCGGCGAGAAGTGCTTCTACTTCCAGCACGACCACTGGCGCACCGCGGTCGTGCAGGACGACGGGTCGACCTCGATCTACGAGTGGGACGGCTCGTACTTCTTCGACAAGGCGAAGGGGGAGGGCGGCGCGTACGTCGAGAACTTCAAGGTCAACGGCCGCACCGAGGACCCCGGCAAGGTCCCGGGGATGCCGCCGGAGTACGCGCCGCACATGGGCCCGGGGACGGGAGGGACGTACTTCCAGAACGACGGCGAGATCGAGGCGCGCTGCGTCGAGAAGGCGAAGACCGAGCCCGTGTACGCGGCCGCCGCCGCCGGCGCGGGCGGGAGCGGCGGCGCGCGCGGCCTGGCGACCAGCGACGACTGCCGCGCGCCGGCGGTGACCTCGCCCGCGCTGGGTCCTGTGGCGATCGGCGACCCCGAGGGCCGCGTGCGGGAGAAGCTGGGGCGCCCGGCGGAGATCCGCCGCGGCTTCCTGCGCTACTGCGACGACGGCGCCTACCTCGTCGGCCAGCGGCCCGACCGCAGCGGCGACCTCGGCGGCGACGACGCCGAGCCGACGATCATGATCGTCGCCCGCCGCGGCACGTTCCGGCACGGGCCGGGCACCCACGCGAAGCCGATCCGGCGCCTGCGCAAGGCGGGCAGCATCGCGGCGACGCGCGTGTGGCACGGCAGGCGCCGCCCGCTGGTCTACGGCACGCGGGCGGGGCGCGTCCGCTGGGTCGCGGTCTACGACCCGAAGGTCGTCCGCAGCCGCCGCGCGCTGCGCGACCTGCTGCGCCGCGCGCTCACCGGTTAGGGCGTCACCGCGACGACTCGGACGAGCACGCCGTCGCCGATCGTCGCGACGACCCGGATCCGCCTCGCGAGCCGCCCGCGCACGCGCAGCCGGAACCCGGCGGTCGCGGCCGGGCCGAGGCGGACCCGGCGCA